>CAZDEW010000014.1:0-47773 GCA_964504585.1 uncultured Pseudomonadales bacterium
ATGCACACCCCCCGGTCAAACCGCTCTTCTTTGGGTTCAGGCTTATGGTAGGTTATCAGCATTAACAGTCCAATACCTACCATAAGCCTGAACCCAAAGAAGAGCGGTTTGACCGGGGGGTGTGCATCGGCAAAATCGTTAAGCCCGGTTACCTCACCGTCCAGCTCGTGCGTCAGGATCAGACTGGCAATGTTGGGTAAGCCAATTGCCATATGATTGCTGCGGGTTTCTTCGTCCGGGATCGCGAAAAGCAGGAGTGGTGCGCCACGCTCGGTTTCCCATACGCCTTCGATAGCAGCAACCTTAGCGGGCTGATGTTCAAAGGAATTCAAACCGTGTAGATCCCCCGAGACTATTTGCAGAGGCGCTAAAATAGCTGCCATCGCGATACCGGTTGCTAATGCAATCCGGGGCGCTTGCTTGCCATCCCCCTTGCGGATTCGATAAGCCGATATGCCTGCGACAAAAAAAGCTACGGTCAGTCCGGAGGAGAGCAGGGTGTGGATGAGTCGATAGGGAAAGGACGGGTTAAAAACTACGGCCCACCAGTCTGTGACATGGGCAACGCCGTCGCGCATTTCAAAACCGGCTGGTGTATGCATCCAGGAGTTTAGTGCAAGAATCCAGAATGCGGAAAGCGTTGTGCCGATCGCGACTAACAGCGTCGAAAAGGTGTGTACCCGAGTGGGTACCCGACCAATACCAAACAGCATGATGCCGAGAAAAGTCGCCTCGAGAAAGAAGGCAGTTAGCACCTCGTAGCCCAATAGCGGCCCAGCCACGTTACCCACCCGCTCCATAAAGCCCGGCCAGTTGGTACCGAACTGGAATGACATGGTGATACCGCTAACTACGCCAAGCGCAAAGGTGAGCGCGAAGATCTTGACCCAGAACCGGTAGGCGCGCATCCATACGGGGTTGCCAGTGCTGTCACTGCGTAGCTTGAAGAAAAAGAGCACCCAGCACAGGGCTATATTGATCGACGGGAAAAGGATGTGGAAACTGATGTTAGCCGCGAACTGTATTCGCGATAACATGAGTGTATCTGCGACTGATTCAATCATAGCTAAGCCTGAAATTTCAGTAATTACTGAAATTATAGATAATTTGACCCTGGAGTCAAGTGTTCAATCGGTACACAGTTTTTTTCTCGTGACGCCGCGCCCTCTATTGTGCAAGGCGTGGCTCGATTCGCGTAACACCGCGGAACTATTTGTTTTTTTGGCTTGGCTAGGACATCTGTGCCGTAATATGCTTGCCGGGCAGCCCACGGTGCAGGCGCTCTTAGCATTAAACGGTCGTCTTCCATTTGCGTGCGGCGATCGCAGTTCGCCTGCCAGGGCTTAAACTCAAAGAGGCCGGACAAATGAATCTAGTGGTAAACGGGAAAAGCTACGAGCTCGATGTTGAGCCGGATATGCCCTTGCTGTGGGTGCTCCGCGATGAGCTTGATATCAAAGGCCCCAAGTTTGGGTGTGGCATGGCGCTATGTGGTGCCTGTACCGTCCATGTTGATGGGCAACCGGTTCGAGCCTGCAGTTATCCCATAAGCGCCGTGCGCGGAGAGGTCACGACCATCGAAGGCCTGGGAACGCCCGAGAATCTGCATGTCATTCAGCAGGTATGGGTCGAACAGCAGGTCGCACAATGCGGTTACTGCCAGTCTGGTCAAATCATGTCAGCCGCGGCCTTGCTGGCCAATAGCTCATCGCCGGATGATGATGCAATTGATTCCGCGATGCGGGGTAATCTCTGTCGTTGCGCAACCTACCCGCGCATAAAAGAGGCGATTCTGACTGCCGCTGCCCGACTGCAGGAGGCGCAGTTCTACGATGCGACCCAAACGCAGGCGGCCGCTGTGAGCGAGGAGGTGAGCGCATGAGCAAGCTAGGTACCTTTACGCGTCGCGCGTTTCTGGTGGGATCGGCAGCCATTGCCGGCGGTGTTGCATTTGGCGTTTACCGCGCGAAGACACCCTATGCCAATCCGTTAGCCGATGCGGATGATGGCAGCATCGCCCTAACCGAATATATAAAAATCGATAAAGATGGCATCAGCATTGTGGCGCCTCGTGGTGAAATGGGGCAAGGCGTGCAGTCATCGCTGGCGGCATTTGTTGCTGAAGAGCTGGACGTGAGTTGGGACGCCATAAAGATTGTCCACGGTCCTGCGGCCCCAATCTACTACAACGCTGCAGTCATGGCGGAAGCGCTTCCGGGTGTTTCAGCGCTCGATACTGGTAGTACCGCAGAAACTATGCGTTCAGTGGGTGGCGTTGCGGGTAAATTGTTGCAAATGCAGATTACTGGCGGCTCATCGAGTATGACCGACGGTTTTTTCAAGATGCGGAAAGCTGGTGCGGCTGCGCGTTTGGCGCTGATCGAAGCTGCCGCGCAGGAATACGGCGCGAATAAGGCCGATATAAGCACGGACGATGGCTTTGTGGTTTTGCCCGATGGGCAGCGAATCGACTACCGCGATCTTGCGCAAGCGGCTGTTGCCGTGAGCGTTGACACCGACCCTGCGCTTAAGCCGCAATCGGAATGGCGGTATATCGGAAAATCCATGCCGCGTTTTGATGTGTTGCCAAAGTCTACGGGCACGGCGGTTTATGGTGTTGATGTCCAGCTAGACGATATGGTTTATGCAACGGTTGTGGCTAATCCGCGTTTGAGCGGTGGCGCTCGCGCAGTCGATTCCAGCAGGGCAAGAGAGCTGCGCGGGGTGGTCGATATTTTCCAGATTTCGAGTGGAGTGGCGGTTGTTGCGGACAACACCTGGCGCGCCTTCAAGGCGGCTAAAGCGCTGGATATAGAGTGGGATTCATCGCCATACACGAAGTCGACCAGTGAGCTCTTTGACGCCCTGGGTGTGGCTGTCGATAAGAACCGCAAAAATAGTCGCTTGCGCGACGACGGTGATGTCGATGCTGAGCTGGCGGAGCTACCTCTGATTGAGGCGGAGTATCGTGCGCCTGCACTAGCGCATGCGCCGCTCGAACCTATGAATGCAACGGTTCGGGTTTCTGCGGATGGCGCTGATATTTGGGCGGGTACCCAGGTCCCACTGCACGCTAAAAAGCGCGCTGCTGATATTCTGGGGCTCGATATTGATCAGATCCGCGTTTATACCCTGTTTATGGGCGGCTCTTTTGGCAGGCGGCTGGAGATTGATTTTATTGAGCAGGCGGTTGAGATCGCCAGCAAAGTCCCGGGCAGGCCCGTTAAGCTAACCTGGACGCGCGAGGAAGATATGGGCCACGACTATGTGCGTCCGCCTGCAATCGGCAGGATGCGCGGCGCCGTTAAAGATGGCAAAGTGGTGGCGATGGATGCTCAGCTGTCGCATATTTCTGTGACCGCATCGTGGATGCCCAGGCTGACCGGATTGCCGGCTGCCGGCCCCGACCCCATGGTGGTTCAGGGCGCCTGGGATCAGCCTTACGCCATTCCCAACTATCGGGTTACGGGTTACACACCGGGCGATATTCTACCGGTTTCTTCATGGCGCTCTGTCGGTGCCTCCTCTAATGGTTTTTTGTCCGAGGGTTTTCTCGATGAGCTGATCGTCGCGGCAGGCGCAGACCCCTTTGAAGAGCGACTCAGATTAGTCAATGACGAATCGACACGACGTGTTCTGGAGCGTCTGCGCGAGATTTCTGGGTGGGATGGTCCGGTCACTGCGGGGCAGGGCTACGGGCGAGGTGTTGCCTCGGTCTACTCCTTCGGTGTACCTGCCGCTGCGGTTGTCGACATATCGGAGTCGCCGCGTGGTATTAAACTCGACAAGATCAGTATTGTGCTCGACGTGGGTACGATTATTGATCCCGATAACGTCAAGGCGCAGATTATGGGCGGCGCGCTATGGGGTATTGGGCATGCGATTCTTGGAGAAATTACGCATACCGATGGCGTTGTCGACCAAACTAATTTCCATCAGTTCGATGGTATAAGGATGCCGCAGGTGCCTGAGCTAGTGATCGATGTGCTTGAGGTGCAGGAGACGGTTCGAGGCGTTGGCGAGCCCTCAGTGCCACCCATGGCGCCGGCATTAACCGCGGCTATCTTCTCGATGACGGGGCGCCGCCTGCGTGAACTGCCCTTGCGCAAACAGATTCAATTCGCCTAGTCGCACTCTCTGGAGCAAGCCATGAGTCTTTATGAAAACTATGTTTTGCCGCACGTTATCAATTGCGCTTGCGGTATGAAAGATGTCATGAAGCAGCGCGCAAAAGTTGTCCCCAATGGCTATGGGCAGGTGTTAGAAGTCGGCATGGGTTCTGGTTTGAATCTAGATTACTACGATCGTTCTAAAGTTGACGTGGTGTGGGGGCTTGAGCCCTCCGAGGGTATGCGTCGCAAGGCTCAGCCGCGGCTGGAGGAAACTGATCTTGATGTGCGTTGGCTGGATCTGCCTGGCGAGAACGTTCCGCTCGACGATAACTCGATTGACTCTGTGATGTTGACCTACACCTTGTGCACGATACCTGATTGGCACAAGGCGTTACTGGAAATGCGTCGCGTTTTAAAACCGGACGGCAAACTCTTTTTTTGTGAGCATGGCGAGGCGCCCGATGAGGATGTTCAGCGCTGGCAAAAGCGGGTTAATCCCGTCTGGAAACTTATCGCCGGTGGTTGTCATCTCAACCGGCGCATACCAGCCTGTCTGGAGCAGGCTGGCTTTGCGATTTCTGGCATGGAGCAGGGCTACCTGAAAGGCCCCAAAATCGCGACCTACAACTATTGGGGAAGCGCGAGTTAGCTTTTCAAACGTAAGGCCTATGCCTTAGGCGTTTTTTCAGAACTCCCCAAAAAAGCGAGGTTACCTGTCTCGGGGTTTCATCACTCAGGTTCTCGCCCGGTGTTTTCGCCTACTTGCTAATTGCAGCGGCTCCCCAGAGTTTGGAAAACTTTTCGCAGTGTAGAAGCAAGGTCGAATAGTCAGTGTAGTTATCGGGTAGTCGGTAGCTCTGTGCACCCTTATTTGACTTTAGGTTTTCAACGAAAAGCGCACCCTGCATCGCATTTTTATTGTTGACCGAATCAACTGAACCATTTGAGAGCACAAATTTTAGATCCGGTGCATTTCTGGTTTTGAATGCCTCGTCAAGCACTAGATAAGCGCCATAATCTCTTTGTTCGATAGACCAGGAGCCTTTGATCTTATTGGACTTTTTGGTCCAAACACCTGAGTTGATTGATTCAGCGTAAGCGATAGTCGCGCTCCCTACCCAAAAGGCAAGCGTGACAAGCATCGTAGTTATCGTCTTTAACATGATTGTGCTCCAATTTTTAGCGTGATCAACGATGAGGTGAGCAATGATGATCACTGACTCCATCTTCCCGCCCTTTGTTGAGAACGCTTCAGATGCAATTGGTTCCCTTTGACTTGAACACGAGCTGCTACAGACAAGCCGCCACAGATTAGGGGTTGCAGACAAGGGGTCGCAGACAAAGCTACGCGTTGACTACCCCCCCCCTATATCGCGGCTAGGTTTCCAAGCGCATGGCCCTAAACGCCTGCGAACTCGACTTCGGATATTTCAAGGTTGATATCGTCAAGGCTAGCCACAAGGTCCAGCGAAGGATAAATTTCGGGCAGCAAGTGCTTGTAGAAGAATCTACACGCGGTCACTTTGCCTTTTAAAAATGCGTCCTCCGGGTCGTTGGCGAGACCTTTGACTGCGGCATTCGCCTGCATGAGCCAGAGCCAGCCAACCACAATGTGCCCGCAAGCGTCGAGAAAACGCGTTGCATTGGCCAGTCGCAGATCCGGATTGTCACAGGCAAGTACGGTGCTAACGGTTGCCTCCAGTTTTGCAATAGCGTCCTGCAGCAGCTGTTTCTGATCGTCCAGCGCCTGTGGGGCGTCAGCGATGGTCTCGTTCATTTTTGCTATGAGCAGCTTCAATGCAGCGCCATCGTACATAGAGACTTTGCGTCCAAGAAGATCGATTCCATGGATGGCATGGGTACCTTCGTGTATGTGGTTAAGGCGATTATCGCGGTACATGCGCTCGACGGGGTACTCGCGCGTATAGCCGTAACCACCGAGAATTTGAATAGCAAGCTTGTTTGCCTCGAGGCAGTACTCAGAAGGCCACGACTTCACCATCGGCGTCAATATCGCAAGCAGCAGGTCAGATTCGGTTTTGTCCATCTTGCCCGCTTTAACAAGATCGATGAGAAGTGCCGTGTACATACCCAGTGTGTACCCGCCCTCTGCATAGCATTTTTGCGTGAGCAGCATACGTTTAACGTCGGCGTGCTCAACGATATTGATTTGCGGAGATTCCGGATCGCGATCCTTGAGGTGGCGCCCCTGTGGTCTATTCCGGGCGTAGTCCAGAGAGTAAAGGTAGCCTGCCATGCCAAGGTTGGCGGCACCCATGCCGACAGCGATACGTGCTTCGTTCATCATCAGGAACATATTGGCCATGCCCTTGTTGGCTTCACCAACTAGATAGCCATGGCACTCACCGCTCTCACCAAAATTCAGCAGACAGTTTGTTGTGCCGCGATGTCCCATCTTATGGTTAATACCGGCCAGCGCGACGTTATTTGACCCTGTGATCTCGCCGTTTTCGTCGACGCGATTCTTGGGTACCAGAAATAACGAAATACCTTTGGTACCCGGCGGTGAGCCCGGGATCTTTGCCAGTACCATGTGCACGATATTATCGGTGAGGTCCTGATCGCCGCCAGAAATCCACATTTTGGTTCCGTTAATTAAATAATGGCCCTCGTCTGTCGGGGTAGCCTTTGTGCGAATGTCGGCAAGCGAAGATCCGGCTTGAGTTTCGGAAAGGCACATCGTGCCAAACCATTCGCCTGAAACCAGCTTGGGCAAAAATCTTGCCTTGAGCTCTTCGCTACCAAGCTCGTTTAACATGTTCGCATTGGAAGAGGTCAGGAAAGCATAGTTGAGCGTTGATGGGCTGGCGCAGGTGAAATAGCTGCACATCGCCTGAAAAACCGTCCAGGGTAGTTGCATGCCGCCAACGTCTTCGTCAAAGCCTGCTGAGAAGAATCCCGCGTCTCGGTAGGCATCCAGGCCCTCTTTGACCTCGGGGGGAGTACTGACCTTGACGCCATCAAAATCCGCTTCATTGGCATCTACCGTTGCGGCGTGAGGCCAGAATTTATCTTCGGCAATGGCATTGGCAGTATCGAGAATCGCTGCGACCGTTTCCCGGTCATACATGTTGTAGTGATCTGAGTCGAGAATAGATTCGATATCGAGAACGTCATCGAGAAGAAAGTCGACGTCGCGGCGATTGATCAGTTGCACATTGGACATGAATAACTACCTGCAAAAATGGATAGAGTTGATACGAAAACAATCGAGATGGGGTTAAGATTCCACCACGTTTTGCCCCGATTTTCTAGCGCAGATTGCCGCGCATTGAGCGGGTTTGAGTGGTGACTTTTGCAAAGGTTACAGTTTCGGAGAATTAGTGATGTTTGAGTGCCTTTTACGTGTCAGGTTTCTGGAGTGCGACCCTCAGGGTGTGGTGTTCAATGGTCGCTATGTGGACTATGTTGACGTCGTCATGACCGAGTATTTTAGGGCAGTCATCGGCGATTACGCAGTTTTTCAGGCAAACGGCATCGAGTTAGTTGTCGTCAACGTTAACGTCAACTGGAAAGCTTCGGCCAGAGCCGATCAGGTCATCAGAATTACTGTGAGTAAGACATCGCTGGGAAATTCATCGATGACCTTTGCGCTAGAATTTAGCGACGCAGATTCTGGCTCTGCCATCGCTGAGGCAAGCGTGACCTATGTGGCCGTCGATAGTCAGTCTTTTGCTAAGTGCGCTGTGCCCGAGGAGCTAAAGCATCAGTTTAATCAGGAGATTGGCGCTTACAAAGTTGATCTAAGCGGCGTGCATCAATCCGGCTAGCGGGGTTGCTGTGTGTGACGCTATTAGCGTGCTCAGGTCTCGTTTCGGCTGTAGAGCATTCGCTCATTCAGAAAAGCGGTTTCAAAATCCTCTGCAAGCTTGAAGCGCTTGATGCGCTCAAAAAACTCCAGCGCTTCGGGATACTGCAGCTTGAGATAAAACAACCACTGTTTGACGCGATTGCCTAAAAATCGCGGCGGATAGCTGTCGCGCGTTTCTTCGTAGAACCGGTTGAGCAGCTCCACGACATCGACCCATTGCAGGCGATCGCTAGTCGTTTGTGCGCAAGCTTCACTGCTGGCTTCCCGCTTTATTTGCAAGGCAAGATCGGGGCAGGCTATCAACCCTCTGCCGAGCATAAAATCATTGCATTGGCTCTCTTGCCGGCAACGTTGCCAGTCGGCGACGCTCCAGATCTCTCCATTGGCAATCACCGGTATCGACACGGCTTGTCTGATTTCAGCGATACATTCCCAGTAGGCGGGTGGGTCGTACTTGTCGGCACGACTGCGCGCATGAACGCAGAGCTCGGAAGCGCCAGCCTCCGCAATCGCCAGCGCGTTCTCGACGTAGTTTTCCCGTCGCTCGTAGCCCAGTCGAATCTTGGCCGTCACCGGTACCGCGGGTTTGACCGCCTTTCTAACCGCGGCCACGATTTGATGGATGCGTTCACTGTCCCGCAGCAGGATCGCGCCACCCATGCTGTTGTTAACGGTTTTCGCTGGGCAGCCAAAATTTAGGTCGATGCCGGGGGCATCGAGATTTGCGGCATTTTGTGCAGTCTCCGCGAGTGTTTCCGGATTGCTGCCAAGCAACTGCACTCTAACGGGCATGTCTGCCTCTGTGTGTCCTGCTCGATTAGGCTTGCCGCTCTTTGTTGTTCTGTAATTTTGTTTTAGCTCAGGGCAGTCTCTTTGCAGCACATTGCGTCCAACAGGAAGATCATTGACGCGGATAAATTCGCTAACGCAGAGGTCAATGCCGCCAACCTCACTGTAGAGGGCGCGAAAATGGTGATCGATTACACCCTCCATGGGGGCGAGCATGATACGCATGGTTGAAAGGGCTGCTATTCGCTTGCGTGTTAAGCGTGACTAGTGATAAATCGGGGCCGTAAAAACGCGGTCATTATAGGCGTGTCAATTTACAGTACAATGCGGTTTTAACGTGACTAAGTTAAAGCACTGGTTTACGCACTGGTTTAAGCGCTGGATTGTTGTTCGGCGTTTTAGTTCGGTTTTCTCTCGGGTTTTCCCCATGGTTTTGGAGTCGATTAAATGACTATCGCTATTTCGGGTGGTGGTATTGGTGGCCTAACCGCTGCGCTTTGTCTCGCGCAGATTGGAAAGTCTGTCATCGTCTTTGAGCGTGCGCCTGCGTTTGAAGAGCTCGGCGCCGGTCTTCAGTGCGGAGCCAATGCCATGCACGTTTTCGAGCACTTGGGGCTTGCTAAACAGCTACAGGCGCGCGCGGTTGATCCTGAGTATATTGATTTTTTGCACTTCCGTAGCGGAGACGTTTTTAATCGCATGACTCTGGGTGACGAGTATGCCGAGCGCTATGGGCAACGCTATTTACATATTCATCGTGCGGATCTTCAAGCGGTGTTACGTGCGGCCTGTGAGGCGCACGGCGCCATCACGCTCAAAGCTGGGCACATCGTCGAACGTTACGATGAGCGTGATGACGGCGTCGATGTATTCACCTCGCAGGGTACTTTTGGCGCAGATTGTCTGATCGCCTGTGACGGCGTGAGATCGACCGTTCGCGATCAGTTGTTAGGACCTTCCGCGCCGGTGTTCACGGGTAATGTGGCGTGGAGAGCAGTGGTGCCGCGCGAGCGGCTGCCGCAGGACTATATGGGTAAGATCGCGCGAAACTATGTGGGTAAAGACAAGCACGCTGTTATCTACTATCTGCGCCAGCAACAGCTGGTCAATTTTGTTGGTGTGGTAGAAGATCCCGATTGGAAAGATGATTCCTGGGTTACAAAGGCGCCCTGGGAGAAGCTCAAGGCTGACTATGCCGGTTGGGACGATAAAGTCCAGCAGTTGATTGACGCAGTCGATAAAGATGCGTGCTACCGATGGGCGCTCTATGCGCACAAGCCCTTCGCGCGCTGGAGCTCACGGCGTGTCACATTACTGGGCGATGCAGCACACGCTACACTGCCATTTATGGCATCTGGAGCGGCTATGGCGATTGAGGATGCGAGAGTGCTTGCACGATCGATCCAGCAGTCAGAGTCGGTCGACATTGCGTTCTCCCTCTACGAGCAGAGTCGTTTGGGCCGCACCGCGAGAATCCAGTCTAGCTCCGAAAAGATGGGCAAGATCTATCACCTGCCTAAACCGTGGATGCAAAAGGCGGCCTTCTGGGCGATTCGAAACTTTGCAAAAAAGCAGGAGTCTTTCCTACCGGAATACGATGCCAACACTGTCGTTTTAGGCACTTAGCAACGGGTTTTACTCTGGTCGCAATGTTTTTTTGTCAACCGCGGTAGAGGGTTCTGCGTTAAACTATCATTAAATAACAAATATATAAGTGTTTAGTGGTGGTTGTTATGCGCATAACTATAAATAAAAAGTTTAAATATCAAGGGTTTAA
Source organism: uncultured Pseudomonadales bacterium (assembly GCA_964504585.1). Classification (GTDB taxonomy): domain Bacteria; phylum Pseudomonadota; class Gammaproteobacteria; order Pseudomonadales; family UBA7434; genus UBA7434. The sequence goes on from CAZDEW010000014.1 coordinate 10,511, forward strand.
TCGAAATTTACGCTCGAGGCCGGCGGTGCCTTCCAGCGTTTCTGCGGGCTTTTTATCAACGCTGGTCTCCCTTAGCGCGATTCTATCGACGCTTGCGCTGCTATTGGCTCCGGTGAGTGGTTTTGCCCAAAGCAGCTATTACCTTTTCGAGAGTGGCCATGTTCGACCGGTCGCGCTTTCACCGGATGGCAGTCAGCTTTTCGCGGTCAACACGCCTGATAATCGCCTGGAAATTTATGCGGTCTCTGCCGCCGGATTGCAGCATCAGCACTCGGTTCCCGTTGGTATGGAGCCTGTGGCCGTCGCGGCGCGCAATAACAGTGAGGTGTGGGTTGTTAACCATCTGTCTGATAGCGTGAGCATTGTTGATGTCGCTGCTGCGCAACCGGGTGTTACCGGTACCTTGCTGGTTGGGGACGAACCCAGCGACATTGTTTTCGGTGGTACAGGCAACAGTCGTGCGTTTATCAGCGCCGCGCGTCGCGGGCAGCATCTGACCGATCCCTCTATTTCGGGCGTGATTGGAGCCGGTGATCCACAGCTTGCAACTGCCGGTACTGACCGGGCCTCCGTGTGGATTTTCGACGCGGCGAATCCGGGGATAACAACCGCAGTTGGCGGTGTGCCGGTTGGGATTGCCAGTTTTTTTGCTGACACTCCTCGAGCACTTGCGGTCACACCTGATGGCTCAACGGTTTATGTGGCAGCGTTTAAATCGGGTAATCAAACGACCACGATTTCGGAGTCAGCTGTGTGCGACGGTTTTGCCGTAAGCGGCGGTTCTGGCTGTGGTCCGGCCGCACCCGGCGGGGTTCCATCTCCCCCGACTAATGACCCTGTGCACGGCGCACTTTCGGGCACTGCGCCGGAAGTAGGCGTTATCGTCAAGTTTAACGGCAGCCAGTGGCAGGATGCGATCGGTCGTGACTGGTCGGGCTTGATTAACTTTAACCTGCCCGATAAAGACGTTTTCTCCTTTAACGCAAATACGACTGGCATCGCGGATTTCAATCTGGTGGAGTACAGCGGTGTAGGCACCATACTCTTTAATATGGCCATTAACCCCGCCACCGGGAAGATCTATACCAGCAATGTGGAGTCGCCTAACCACATCCGTTTTGAGGGTGCAGGCGACCACGGCGGTAGCACTGTTCAGGGGCGACTCTCCGAAACGCGCATCAGCGTCATCGATCCGGTGTTACAAACGGTAGCCTCCAATCACCTCAATCAGCATATTGATTACAGTAAGCTGCATACTGCTAACGATCCCCTGGTCGATGCAGATATTCAGGCGATGCGACCACATACGTTAGCGAACCCTATGCAGCTCGTGGTGAGCAGCGATGGGGCGACGGTTTACATGGCCGCAATGGGTAGCAGCAAGATTGGCGTCTTCGCTGCGTCGGATCTGGAAGATGCTAATTTCGCCAGCAACTTTGATCCAACGGTCGAGAGTGCAAACTATATCGATACTGCCGGTGGTCCGAGCGGGCTTGTGATCGACGATGCGAATAACCGGCTGTACGTGATGCAGCGTTTTGACCACAGCATTGCGGAGATCGATCTGGTTTCTGGGGTGACGCTGGCCACTCACGATATTGCCGATCCCGAGCCTCAAAGCGTTGTCGAGGGCAGGCCGTTTCTCTATGACGGACTGGTTTCTTCGGGCAACGGCGAGTCGTCCTGCGCCAGTTGTCACATATTCGGCTCCATGGATCAGTTGGCGTGGAACCTGGGCGATCCCGATGGGGCGATTTCGGCAACCAATAATCAGCCTACTTTGCCCTTGGGCGCACAACCTTTCCATCCAATGAAAGGTCCAATGACTACCCAGACATTGAAAGGCATGGCTACTCACGGTGCCTTGCACTGGCGCGGAGACCGGGTCGACGGCTTAACCGTCGATAACTGCAGTGGATCCAGCATATCCGCAGCTGCGTGCGACGAGGTTATTTCATTTAATAACTTTCGTGTCGCCTTTGAAGGCCTGTTAGGTAAAGATGGCATGATCAGTAGTACGGACATGCAAAAGTTCACCGACTTCGCGCTGCAGATGATTCTGCCGCCTAACCCGGTTGCAAACCTCGATAATTCCTTTACGCCCCAGCAAGCTAGTGCAGCGGCGGTCTACAACACGGTTAATACGGATGGTGTGACCTGCAATGCCTGTCACACGCTTGATCCCGCCAACGGATTTTTTGGCACCGGTGGTTTTGCCACTATTGAAGGTATGACGCAGGACGCCAAAGTTGCGCACCTGCGCAACGGTTATGACAAGGTCGGTATGTTCGGTACGAGCGCGTTTGGCGCGCCGGCTGGCACAGGAATCGACTTGATCAAAGGCTTTGGTTACAACCATGACGGTAGTCTGGGTTCCTTGAAAGACTTCCTGTCCTCGCCGGTATTCTCGCTGACACCAACTCAGGAAGACGATATGGTCCAGCTGATGCTGGCATTTCCAACCGATCTCGCCCCGATTGTTGGCCAGCAGGTTACCCTGACCGGGACCAATGCCGCAGCGGCCAACCCACGTATTGACCTGCTGCGTCAGCGCGCTCAAGCATCTTTCAGCTCGCTGATTCTCGGCGGTGTTACCACCGAATGTGACCTCGTGGTTAAAGGCGTCGTGAGTGGGGAAGCTCGAGGCTGGTTGATGCAGCCCGGTGGAAGCTATATGGACGATATGGGCGCGACCATCACCGACACTTCTCTTCGCAACCTCGCTGCAGCACACCCACTGACCTTTACCTGTGCAGTACCCGGCTCAGGCCAGCGAATGGCGATCGATCGCGATGAAGATACTGTTCTCGACGGAAACGATAACTGCGCTGCGCTGGATAACCTCGATCAACTCAACTTCGATGGTGACAGCGAGGGCGACGCCTGCGATGCGGATGACGACAATGACCAGCTGAGTGACGAGCAGGAACTCCTGCTAGGCACGCTGGTGTTGAACCCTGACACAGATGGCGACGGTTTCAGCGACGGTATCGAAGTCGAACAGGGTTCTGATCCTCTGGACGCTGCGTCGACGCCCGAATCTATTAGCGTTCCGTTGCTGCCTTGGGTGGGCGCCCTGTTGCTCATGTTGCTCACTGCGACCTTGCGATTTAATCGGCAAGCTGCGTAGCTCTATGGTCGCGACTAACGGTCTTATTGAGCCCTGGCAATGAAAACCGCGAACGATGAAGCTGCGACAGCTCCTGCGGCTACACGAAGACTGCCGCTATTACTGTTGTCGGCGGCGATCGCGTCCGTGGCGACGCTATATTTTGCCAGCCAGCAAGCGAGTAATGAGGCTGACGATTCGTTAGCGTCTGCGCACGCTGCCAGTGTGGCGGAGAATGGCGACCAGGGCTCGGCTGCGGATCGGGAGCCTGTAGCTGAAACGGTTTTACAGAGCCTGCTTGCGCAGGACTGGCCAGAGTCAGATCTCAAAGTTGGTGGTGAAGCCGCGCCTGTGCTTTCGCGAGAAGATTTTGTCAGGGCATCGACCCAGAGCAATCAAATCGGCGTGCGCCAGCAGATTCTCAGCAAGGCCTATCCTGCGCGCTATAACGAATCGGGCCAGGCAATAGTGCTGCCCAACCATCGTTTTTTTTCCGTCAATCGTGGTAGCCAGCAAGGCGAGCACGACGATGGGACGCTGTTTCTCTACTACCCGAATATGCACGATGCGATCGAGGCACCGGTAACTCGTCTTTTACAGTACGAGTTTGTTCCCGGTGAGGACGATCAGGCCAGCTTCACAGTGCCAGTGGAACCGGTTGATCAGGGTTTGCTGCTGCGATTGAAAGATACGCAGGGTGTGAGAGGCGGGTGGACGGTACACGTGTCGACTGTGCATGCGCTTGCGAACGGCCCGCAGCGCTATTTTATTCTGTTACAAGAGAAAGATTTTGCTGAGCTTTAGCTGCGTTTCTCTGGTATTTCTCTGAAGTAGAAACTACTGCAAGCAAATAAAAAAAAGCCCGGTTAAACCGGGCTTAGAGACGTTTTGGAGAAAAAACGAATTCTGTGGTCAGCGTGTGCCGTAGACGACCATGGTCTTGCCTTTCACATGTACTAGCCCCTGTTCTTCCAGGTCCTTCAGTACGCGGCCTACCATTTCTCGCGAGCAACCGACAATGCGGCCAATTTCCTGACGTGTAATTTTGATTTGCATACCATCTGGGTGGGTCATGGCATCGGGCTCTTTGCACAGCTCCAGAAGCGTATGGGCGACGCGACCGGTGACGTCCAGAAAGGCCAGATCACCGACTTTGCGGGTGGTTTTGCGCAGACGCTCAGCCATCTGTTTGCTAACTGAAAAGATCAGGTCAGGATGGTCTTTGACGAGCTCATGGAATTTGCTAAAGGAAATTTCGGCAACTTCGCATTCTGTTTTCGCCCGCACCCACGCGCTGCGTGAGTCTTCCTGTTCGAACAATCCCATTTCGCCGAAGAAATCGCCAGCGTTGAGATAAGCAACGATCATTTCCTTACCGTCGTCATCTTCAATTGCAACCGTGACGGAGCCTTTGATGATGTAGTAGAGCGTTTCAGACTCGTCACCCGCATAAATAATCGTGCTTTTGCTCGGGTAGCGACGCTTATGGCTGTTGTTAATAAGCGTTTCAGCGTTTTCGATATGTGGTGTCAGAGGATTCTTGAACACAATATTGCTGCCCGATGAGTTGGTATTTGAGTATGCGAGATTAGATGATTGCATGATACAACACGTCCTGAACGATAAATGCTGATTCGACCAGCGAGTAAAAATCAAGTTGGGCGCAAAGAACTGCACCGCATTTCTTCTAAGTATTGACCATTTTTGCTGTGATACAAATCACGTTATAAGAAAACGTGAACCCATCGATTTTTCACTCGATATCGTTTAAATGTTAGTCAATTTTGCGTGAAAATCGATTAGAAAATACACTAATCGCACCGTTTTTTGGGGCCTTTCAACAAGCCATTGTTAAGTCGCGAACAGTATTAGAGTGCATGGGTCGCATCCGATCTGGCCGTGCCCGTAAATACTGACAGTGCTACCAGCTGCCAGTTCCCATGGTATCCGGCAGAATGATCGACTGTGGCTGACTGCTCCAATGCGAGTAGCCATTCCTTGCGGCCTGGTGATTGGAGGTTAATTAAGTGCGCGCATCGGTGAGTTGGGTAGACAAAGTTAGTTTTAAAACCACGTCAGGTACCGGGCACACGGTACAAACTGATGGGCCAGAAGACGCGGGCGGTGAAAACCTTGGCCCCCGACCCATGGAAATGCTCTTGATGGGCATGGGTGCTTGCGCATCCTATGATGTTGTCTCGATGCTAAAGAAGGGGCGTCAGGATATTGAAGACTGCCTCGCAGAGTTAGAGGCGGAACGGGCTGATGCCGTACCCGCTGTGTTTACCAAAATAAAGATGCATTTCAAAGTCTCGGGCAGAAAACTCAAAGAGAGTCAGGTCAAACGCGCCGTTAGTTTATCCGCCGAAAAGTATTGCTCTGCGTCGATCATGATGGAAGCTGCGGGCGTTGAAATCGTTCATAGCTATGAGATTGAAGAGCTAACTTAAGTTGCCATCAGCTTATTTCAGCTAGCGCATTAAACATTGATATGAGGGTTTACCAAGTGAGTCTTAACAGTTGCGGGAGGGTATTGGCGCCTCTCTTGTTCAGTCTTCTGCTGGTCCACTCTACGAGAGCGGAGCTTATTGGCGGCGTAGACTTTCCTCTCGGTTCGCTATCTTTTGCCGATGTTGTTGTCGACTATCAACCCGATGTAGGTGCGGCCGTTCCTGATGCTGCGAACAGCGAGCCCAGTAACGCTCTGGGTGTGCCTGAGGTACCCGGTAATACCAGTATCGGTGCGTGCACAGGAGATCCTTTCAGCTGCCCCTTTGTATCGCTAGGTGATGGTGGAAGCATTGTGTTGCGTTTTAACGACAATGCCCTAATCGCCGACGGCACGCCCGATCTGGATCTATGGATCTTTGAAGTTGGATCTGATGTTGAGAGAACGGTAGTCGAGATCAGTGAGGACGGGATAAGCTGGGTTCCCGCTGGCTCTGTCGAAGGCACAACTTCCGGGATTGATCTGGATGCTGAAGGCGTGTCCGTCGGTATTCCATATTTCTTCGTTCGGCTTACTGACGACCCCAACGAAGGTGGGCAAAGTGGATCTTCAGTTGGCGCAGACATCGACGCAGTTGGAGCTATTGCCGCAATACCATTCTCTGTCCCGCTACATTGGGTGAGCACATTGCTGCTGGGCATAATCTTGACCCTGGTAGCTTTTCGATTGCCGCGCAAGAGTAACGGTGGCCTTCAAAGATAGTAGGTCGTTTTGGTCATTACCTTGGAAAGAAGCGCCATTGCATTAAGCTGTGCTTCAGTAAATTCGCTGCCACCGGCCTCCAGCGCTTTCTGACCGTGGTGTTTCTCGTCGGCGATCATTTCACTCACGATCGCTCTTGAGCGAATGTCTTCTTCTGGAAGTTCGCTCAGATGTGCTTCTAGATGCGCGCAAACGCGATCTTCGGTTGCCGCAATAAAACCCAGACTGAATTTGTCGCCCATCAAACCCGCCAGTGCTCCCATTGAAAATGAGCCCGCATAAAATAGCGGGTTAAGAATACTTGGCTTGCTGTCCAATTCTTCTAGGCGCTGCTGACACCATGCGAGGTGATCCTCTTCTTCAGTAGCGGATTGCTCCATCTCTCGCGCGACCTCAGGACTGCGGGCAGTCAATGCTTGACCGGAGTAAAGTGCCTGCGCGCAGACTTCACCTGTGTGGTTGATGCGCATAAGGCCTGACGCGTGTTTGCTCTCCTCTTGGCTCAGCGCGGTTTCGCTCTCGATATCTCCTGCAGGATTGGGTCTGCGTGCACTGGCTACGCCGTGCAGCGTTCTCACGGCCGTATCAAAATGACCAATCAGCTTGTCCAGACCGGTTAACTGTCGGTGGCTATCGCTCACTACTTGGCTCCCATTTGTTTAACGCCAGCCTTGGTCGCTAGCAGCAGGCTAGTGGCTGGATTGAGCGCGAAAATGCCGTTACAAACCACGCCCGGAATATTGTTGATGTCTTTTTCCATGTTAACCGGATCGAGAATTTTGAAGTTGTAACAATCGATAATCTCGTTTCCATTGTCTGTAATCACACCCTCGCGATATTTAGGCGATGCGCCCATCGCCGCGAGCTTGCGCGCAACCAGACTTCTGGCCATGGGAATCACCTCGACGGGTAGCGGGAATTCACCGAGCACAGGTACATATTTGCTCTCATCTGCAATGCAGACAAACTGCCGCGCGGCCGAGGCGACGATTTTTTCCCGCGTGAGTGCCGCACCGCCGCCTTTGATGAGTTGTAGGTGCTCGTTAGCCTCGTCCGCACCATCGACGTAGAACTCGATATCGTTAGCCTGATTGAGCTCAACGACCTTTATACCAAGCGAGCGCATTCGCTCCGTGCTGGCTTCAGAGCTGGAAGCTGCTGCCCGGAAATCATGCTTGATGGTGGCCAGAGCGTCGATGAAAAAGTTGACGGTAGAGCCCGTGCCGACGCCAACAATGCTGTCGTCATAAAGGCGATTGCGAATAAGTTCGAGCGCCGCGTTTGCAGCTTGTTGCTTGAGTGCGTCTTGGCTCATAGTTGATCTGAATGTAGTGGTGGGTTCAAAGTTTGTATTTCAAAAACCTGGATTAAAGTGCCTATATTTTCTGCCGGTCAGCGAGTCGCTAGTCGCTTGCTACGATTGCGACCGCCCAGCCAGACTATTATGCCGCTCCGAGCCGAAAGATCGAATGTGTTTGAACGCTGGAGCTAATTTGCCGCGATCTTAGCGGCGGCAATCAATAAGCTCGCGATCGGTGATGATAAGATCGAGCTTTTGATCCCAGGACTCTTCAGGCAAACCGCTGTGTTCCTGAAAGTGGTGTGCCAGACCGATGCGCAACACGCGGCGGGGCGTAACGGACAGAATTTTATCGTAAAAACCGCCGCCGCGCCCGAGGCGCGAGCCGTTTCGATCGAACGCCACGAGGGGAATCAACATGGCGTCCAGGGCGGACAGATCGTCGAGTATTTCGGCGGTTGCCAGCGGCGGATGCATGACGCCCCAGCGGCCCTCAACCAGTGGTATCGCTGGATTGTGCTGCACAAACGTCATCTCATCGTGCTCATTGACAACCGGTAGATAGACATCGCCGCCAAGCGTTTTGGTGAGGCTCCCGGTATGGATCTCGCCGTCGGACGGGTGGTAGCTTGTAATACGCGTGAAGGTGGAGAGAAGCGCTGCGCCTTGCTTTGCTAACGCCGCTTCTGCAGTTCGCTGTTGGTTTGCATCAAGTGCGCGTCGCTGGCTGCGGAATGTCTGTCGCAGGGCAGAGCGATCTGATGAGCTGTTGCTGTCGGTCTTCATGCCGGGATTATCGCATAGCCGGAGGGCGCAATCCGCTGCTGTTCACACAATACCTCAGAGGGTATCCAGAGACGCAGCTGCAATAAGAATATTTTGCCAAAACCTCTGTTGTAATAACCCTTGTTGTAAAAATCCCTGCTTTAGAAACCCCTGTCGCAAAATAATCTCAGTTAAAAATAGCTTCTCGAGAGGTAGGGTTCAAAGTACGGGGCGCGCAAGGTAAGCTCAGCCAAAATGGCTCGCCTGAGTAAAACGACAGGGTGTTTACCGAGGGGATATTTAACGAAAGGGTGTGTTACGAAAGATGTGTAACGAAGAATGTGTAACGAAAAAGAAAAGAAAAGAAAACGAAAAAGCACAAGGGTATTAACAACAGCAGTTCACAACGCTGACTGGTGGTCCCCCAAGTTACCGCTGCCTTTGCGGCCTTGAACCGAACGGTTCAAGGTGGCGGCTGCTGACGCGTACCAGGCGTCTCGGCTACCAACCCACTGTGCTTGCAGGGAGTGGGGTGAGTGGTCGAGCATGCACTCTGACGCGCACGAGCACCCTCCATAAGGGTATTATCGGCTCAAGGACATGCTGGCTGGCAAATAACCCAGGGGATTATGATCAGTATAAACTAATTTGTGAGAGAAGGTATCGGAACTCGCACGCATGTTGCGACGCAGCGCGCATGGACCAGTACTTTTTTACCTTGCCTTTACGTTGAGATTTGCGCGCCTGGTAAGACTGCGGGCTTACTTAGAGAGGGAATTTATAAATAAGATGAAGGATTTGCTCACTCTTTGCATCATGTGCTCAGAATAGCTGCGAAATATTGGTGTGAGCGATTGAGCACGAAGTTGCGTAAGAGAGTAAGCCACTCGTTTGATAAAAAAGCGTGCTAATAAAAAAAGTTTAAATACAAAAAAGCTCTAAAAGAATTTGCGCCTCACGCCGGCGCTCGATCAGGAGATTTCGAGCTGCTTTGCGCTCTGCAGTGCGTTGTCCAGTTTGTTTTCCATAGTCTTGAGCAGTGACTTGGTTTCCTTGCCTTCTGTGATCGATGTTGCCTGTATCATCTCGTGGGTGATATTTAAGCCTGCAATGATTGCCATGCGCTCCAGTCCAACGACTTTGCCAGATGCTCGGATGTCGCGGATGCGAGAATCGAGCAGGCTGGCAGCTTTTAGCAAGTCCGCCTGCTCGCTCTTGGGGCAAGCCACCTGGAACTCTTTGTCGAGTATCTTTATCGGGAGCGTTTCGATAGGGTCATCCTGATAACTATTCATTTGGTAGGCGCCTCGCGCGGTGTTGGCGGGTTCTAATGTTCCCCGCGACAAATCGTGTTCATCCAGAGATTGCTGTTTCATCGCTGCTTTTTTTCTATGTTGTTACTGTGTTGTTACTGTGTTGTTGCTGTGTTGTTGCTGATACGTTTCTATTAACTTGTTGCCATTTGTTTGCAAACTGTGGCTCTATCGCAACTTTGGTTTCGTCTTGTCTTGTGTTGTCGAATCCATCCGATTGAAAGCGTGCCTCAAAACAACGACGGTCGAATCGGAGTGGATAGTAAATTCTGGGATAAAGCGATGAGAGCTAGCTCAGTTAGCAGTATCCATTGACTTGAGCCGGTGAATCATCGCCTCTACTTTGCCGCGCGCCGATTCGTTCTTGATCACGAGTTGCCTTCTCTCGTTGGCCCACTCGGATTCTTTCTTTCTGAGTGCCTTGTTTTCACGATCAAGTTTTTCGCACAAGTCGACGAGCTCTTCTACCTTTCCTGCAATCGATTCCAGCTGATCTTTCATTCTAATCACTACTATTTGTTGGTCCCGCCTTTTGGCCCAGAACCTTTATCTTTATCGAGATCTGGAAAAAAGGACGCTATGAATTCCTGCGCCAAATACCTCTGTGGTGCCCTGAACTGCGGCACGCTCTGACATTATCTGACTACGCCCGAATTTGGTCAATTGTTTTCATGACGGGCGCGCGTTATCGGATAAAATGCGGGTTCTGGACCGGCGGATGCGATGGCTGGCTGGATTGATTTTTACCCATAGATAAGGATCGAATGTGACTAGTGGTAACGAACAGCAGGATAATCAGGTCTTCATGGACTTCGATGAAGTGGCCAATTGGTTTGTTGAGATCAATACCCGTTTTTCGCCTGCGGAGTATCATGGTGCGCTGGTAGGAGCACTGGCTGGTGGCATGCGGTTGCAGCCTGCGGAGTGGCAGGGTTTTCTCTACGCCGTGATGGGCTACGATCCAACGGCCGTAAGCGCCGAGCAGCGCGACGCCCACGCCTCGATAATGGCCTCACAGGCGGCTGCTACCCTCGATGCCCTCAGCTCCGATGAGATGGCTTTTCAGCTTATTCTGCCGGACGACGAATACGAGCTGAGTCAGCGCACCGAAGCGGTAAGTGTGTGGTGCAAAGGCTTTCTGGGTGGATTCGCAGAGGCGCAGCTCTATCGTAAGCGGGCAGGCATGACATTGCCGGATGAGTACCCTGAGAATGTGCTGGAGGCAATTCGCGATATGACAGAAATTGCCAGAGCAACCGCCGATAGCGAGCCCGCCGATGACCATGAAGGGGAGTCGTCGCTGGACGACCCCTTGCTGGACGATTTCTCGGCTATTCCGAGCGGCGAAGCCTATGGTGAGGCGGACGAAAAAGACTATCTCGAAATTACCGAGTATGTGAGGCTTGCCGTGCTGACCATATTTACCGAATACGGCTGGGTCGAGGTGCATGAGCCTGCGGCACAGCCCCCGGCGGGCGAAAAGCCCGTTTTGCACTGAATACTTTCTTTCAAACTACCAGCGTTTTGAGCGATCTAAATGAGTCTTGATTATCCCTATCAGTACAAAGAGTTGGCGCTGCCGATGCGTGAGTTTGGCAAGCGTCGCCAGACCCTCATGGCGCAAATGGAAGACGACAGTATAGCGATCATTCCTTCCGCCGGTTTGCAAACTCGATCGAACGATACGGAATATAAATTTCGTCAGGACAGCGACTTTTTCTATCTTACCGGCTTTTTAGAGCCCGATTCGGTGCTGGTGCTTCTGCCTGGGCGCAAGAAGGGGGAGGTCATTTATTTTTGTCGAGATAAGAATCCTGAGCGGGAGCTGTGGGACGGTTATCGCGAGGGCCCGGAAGGCGTTTGTCGCAACTTTGGTGGTGATGACGCTTTTCCCATTGAAGATATCGACGATATTTTGCCGGGTCTGATGGAGGGGCGCGAGCGGGTTTATTATGCGATGGGGCGCAGGCCAGCTTTTGATAATAATGTCATGGCCTGGCTGAATACGCTGCGTGCGCAGGCCCGGGCGGGCAGCCATCCACCTGGCGAGTTTCTCGATCTGGATCACTTGCTACATGATATGCGGCTCTTTAAAAGTACCGCCGAGGTCAAATTGATGAAGGCTGCGGCCGCGATTTCCTGCGCCGCTCATCAACATGCGATGAGTATCTGCGAGCCCGGAATGAATGAAGGTCAGCTCGAGGCAGAGTATCTGCATCAGTTCGGCGTGCGTGGCGGAGTAGCGGCTGCTTACAACACCATTGTTGGCTCAGGTAGTAATGCCTGCGTATTACATTACGTCGAAAATAACCAGCGAATAAAAGATGGTGATCTGGTTCTGGTCGATGCCGGCTGTGAGTATCAGGGCTATGCGGCCGATATCACGCGAACATTCCCTGCGAATGGACGATTTAGTAAAGAGCAGGCGGCGATATATGATCTTGTTCTTGAGGCCCAGTATGCCGCGATCAAAGCTGCCGTTGCAGGTAATCACTGGGAGGAGCCGCACAATGAGTCGGTCGCCGTGATTACTCAAGGGTTGGTTGATCTCAAATTACTGGACGGCGATGTCAGTGAGCTCATTGAAACCGAGGCCTACAAACCTTTCTATATGCATCGCGTAGGTCACTGGCTGGGGCTCGACGTGCATGACGTGGGCGATTATAAAGTTCACGGCCTTTGGCGCTTGCTAGAGCCTGGTATGGTGATGACGATTGAGCCGGGAATCTATATTTCTCCGTCTGAGCAAAGTGTCGCCGAGCGCTGGCGCGGCATTGGTGTGCGCATTGAGGATAATGTGTTGGTGAAGCGTAAGGGCAACGAAATATTCACTGATGCAGCGGTTAAGACCCGACAGGATGTTGAATCGCTTATGCGTGGTGGCGATGCTGGTGCCGCAGCGCAAGGTAAGCGGGTTGAAAAGCAGAGTGGCGCTACGAAAGCGAAGCGGTTGAGCAGCAAAGCAGCGAGCCCTTCAAAGCGTAGCAGTAAGAAGCCGGTTGAAAAAAAGATAGCTAAAAAGAAGAAGGCAAGCAGCAAGAGCGCTGTGGCTAAAAAAAATAGCGCCAAATCTGCAAAACCGGCAAAGGCAGCGCGCTCAAAGCGCAAGGCGGTGACTCGCGCCAAAACATCAACAAGGGCGAAAGTTGCGAAGAAAGGTGGAGTGACTAAGTCGCGATGATACGCCAGTTTGACATTGCGCTTGTCGGCGGCGGCGTGTCGGGCTTGGCGTCTGCGCTGGCAATCGCAGCAGAATTTGACCGCGTCAAACAGCGTCCGCCGAGTATGGTGCTAATCGATGCCGCCGAATCGCCCCTGGCTACTGAGCCTATGCCCGCGGATGCGATATCGGTTGATAGCTTTGATCCGCGTGTTGTCGCTCTGACCGAAACCAATTGTGCGATCCTTGCTGAATGGGGTGTCTGGTCCGAGATTGCGGCGTCTGGCGCTGGCGATTATCGGCGCATGTTTGTCTGGGATGGCGAGGGAACGGCGAGCATCGATTTCGATTGTACCGAGGTTGGTCTGGAGAGGCTTGGTGCTGTGGTCGAGAACCGGGTGCTGGTTTCTGCGCTATTCAATCGTCTGCAGGATCTTGGTGTTTGTCACTGCCGCTATGGCATGAGCGTGACGGGCATTGAGCAAGATGCGGAGGGCGGTGCAACGATTCAGTTCGATGACGGTTCCACCCTGCAAGCCAGTTTGCTGGTCGGTGCCGACGGTGCCCGGTCGGTGGTAAAGTCACTCTGTGGATTCGAATCCAGAGAGTGGGATTATGGGCAGGACGCGATCGTTTGCACGGTGGAAACGGAGCTCTCGCATCAGCACACGGCGTGGCAGTGTTTTACCCGCCACGGGCCGCTTGCGTTCTTGCCGGTGTCACGCTCCGAAGAGCCTGGCGAGCACTACTGCTCAATCGTCTGGTCGCTCGAGCGTGAGAGAGCCACAGAGCTAATGGGGCTCGAGGCCGCAGATTTCGCTTCAGCGATGCAGGAATCATTCGAATCGCGGCTTGGCGAGTTGAAGGCGGTTTCCCAACGCTTTAGTTTCCCTCTGTGGCAGCGCCATTCCAAACAGTATGTTAGAGGCTCGGCGGTGCTGGTGGGCGATGCCGCACATACGCTGCACCCACTGGCTGGTCAGGGTATCAATATCGGCTTGAAAGATGCGCGAAGTTTAGCAGCGGCACTGGCTAAATCGGCCGTAAAAGGGCGTGCGCTGAGCAATTTACCCATGCTACGCCGCTTCGAGCGGGAGCGTCTGACCGAGAATCTCGCCATGATGGCGGCCGTTGAATTCTTTAAGCGCCTGTATTCTCCAGGGTCTAGCGTGCTTCAGTTGCTGCGCAACCGTGGCATGGCTGTGGTCGACGCACAGGCGGCGTTGAAGAGACAGATCATAAAGTTAGCGGTTGGCCAATAAGGGCGTTTTCAGACAGAATTCAGAATAAGTGAACAGGATTGCTGCCCAATGAATTTTCATTTCTTTGCTTACCTCAGTAAAATGCGCTGGGTTTTCCGCTGGGGCATGAAACGCAACGCGATTCCCGAAAACGTTATGGAGCACTCTTTTGAGGTGGCTGTCATAGCGCACGGTCTAGCCGTCATCGGGAATCGCCTTTTTGGTAAGGACTTTAAGCCCGAACAGGTCGCTACGGTTGCGCTTTTTCACGATGCGTCAGAGTCACTGACCGGCGATTTGCCCTCGCCAATCAAATATCACAACTCGATGATTCGAGATGCCTATAAGGGCGTAGAGCGAGTGGCAGAGAAAGAGATGCTGGCGACTTTGCCGCCGCCACTGCAGCAGGACTACGAACCGCTCTTGATGCACGAGCAGCATGATCCTGCGGTGTCGAAGCTGGTTAAGGCCGCAGATTTGCTCGCGTCTCTGGTAAAATGCAAAGCTGAAGTGAACGCGGGTAACCGTGAGTTTGCCAAGGCGCTGGTTGAGGTCGAGAGCCGGGTGGCCAAACTCAATTCGCCAGAAGTCGATTATTTTTGCGAGCACTTTCTCTCGAGTTTTGATCTTACGCTCGACGAGCTTATTGCACCGAATGCATTAAAGCTTGGCGAGTAGAATTTGCCATCGGCGGCAGACCGGACTCCGGCTCTGTCGCTATTAAATCAACCCTGTTTGCTTTGTCTGGTGCTGGCCAGACGGGCGCTTGTCACCCCGGGTGACTCTGCAAAGACCTTTCTGGAGTTAACTATGTCAAATATCCCTAGTGAACTGCGCTATGCCTCCTCGCATGAGTGGGCGCGTGTTGAGGCGGATGGAACCGTCACCGTGGGCATCACCGATCATGCACAGGATCAGCTGGGTGATGTTGTTTATGTTGAAGTGCCTGAAGTGGGCGTTGTTTTTGCAGCGGGTGACGAGGCCGGTGTCGTCGAGTCTGTCAAAGCAGCCTCCGATATTTATGCGCCAATATCTGGTGAGGTTATCGCGGTTAACGAGTTACTGGAAGACGAGCCCGAGACAGTGAACAGCGAGCCCTATGACAAGGGCTGGTTCTTCAAGTTGCAGCCTGGTGATGAGGGCGATCTTGAAAGTTTAATGGGTGCGGACGATTATCAGGCAAGCATAGACGAGAGTTAGTGCTGGACTCTGCTAGACTTCAACAGCTGAAAAATCATTGCGATAGTTAATAGACTCAAATTCGCTGACGCAGCCGGGATCCGTGCATTGGAGAGCAAGCATTTTTTCGGAATCAATGCGTCGCGCAATTTTTCGGAAAGCCTGGGATATGGAGGAAGAGGGCGTGTAGTCTGCAATCGGCATCGCACCCCGACTCGCACGTTCGCATGCAGCCGAAAAAGGTATGCTTATGATTTGCGTCGCGTTGAACTGATGGGCTGAAAGAATCTCCGAGACTCTCTGCCTATCGCTGCGCGAGAGGCGGTCCAGATGGTTGCCAGCGGTTTGTTTTAGCAGAACGCTAGACATGTCAATATTTTTACCTGTAATCGCGCGAGTCTGCTGAATCATCTGCAGCAGGATCTTACATGCTCCCTCTGCAAAGGAGCTGGTATCCATTGGCATCACAATATCATCGCAGGCCACGAGTGCGTTAATCGTTAAAGCACCGTGACCGGCCGGCGCGTCGATAAAAATATGGTCATAGCGTACGTGCAGGGCCGATATTTTTTTGCTCAGCGCAATCGCGGCTCCCGGATGCAGTAGTAGCTCTCTCTCTGTGGCGACCAGTGCAGCGTTTGCCGGAACCACGTCAACTCCCCAGTCCGTCTGTACGATACATGTGTCCAGATCGATAGCGTGTCCTAACACGTCAGCGCTGGTGTAAGGGCTGCTATCTTCGCTAACTCCCATGCCGCGTGTTGCACTCGCTTGCGCATCGAGATCGATAACCAGTACGCGCTTGCCCATTCTCGCGAGCCAGGCTGCTACATTGATGCAGGCTGTGGTTTTTCCAGTGCCACCTTTGTTGCATACAAAGGCCGTGACATATTGGCGATAGCCCGACGCCTTTGCGCGAGCAAAATCGCTGTGCAACGCTGCAGAGTCTATGGCGTACTGACTGTCCTCGACCGCAAGGCTTTGCTCGAGTCGCACAAATTGCTCTGCTGAATTCCCTGCAGGTCGCGTGGCTGGAAGTTCGAAGGTGTTTTCCTTAATGCGTTTTTTGCGGTTGTACTTGCGACTGGCAATGTGTGGTTTGGAGCTTTGCAGCGCTATGGGTGCATCGGATTTTGGCCAGAGAGTTTTTTTAATATCTTGTAGTTGGGCCGCGACAGGCTTGGTTTCGAGTGACGATCTTTGCGCGTTATGGTCTTTCGCGGTGTTGCTAAACGTCTGCTCATTTCGGCCGTGACTAGAGTGGTGGGCGTCACTGCTCGACGTCTTGGTTCCGGACGAAGCGGTTTTACACCCGTCCAGCATGGTGGTGCAGTAAGCTTCAAGTACTTCCACGGCTTTCCCCCAAATCTTATATGGCTCTGGCCTTCACGCGGGGCGCTTGTGCCCAGCTATGAGAAAGCTGCCATTAATGTTCGATGGATAACACTCTGTACAACTGAACTGCTTGGTCTTGCTTTCGTCAATCCCGCCGCAAACGCTCATTCATGGCTATCGGCGTTGGAAAGTTGAGTATGACAATATAGGTCGATAATACAAATCCAAGAATAGCGACCGCCTGAATCAAGTGAGAAGCCTGATCACCAATTAGCAGCGCGTTAGCGGCGACATAGGCGATCAATAGTGAAAACTCACTGTTCTGACCGAGTCTGAAACCCACACTCCAGGCCAGCGATTCATGCCCTTCAAACCGACCCAGCAATACGCGAAATATCACCGGCTTGAGTCCAATCAGCAATACAGTCAGGGTAACGGCCGGAATTGCAATATCTTTAATCAGAGCGAGATTGAATTGCGCGCCCAGAGCAAAGAAGAACAGCACCAGAAAGAAGTCGCGTAGTGGCTTCAGATTGATTGCGATGTACTGCGAAATCGGACTGGTTGCGAGGGTTATTCCCGCGATAAAGGCGCCGATTTCTGCTGACAGGCCTGCGACGGCGGCGAGTTCTGCCATGCCCAGACACCAGCCGATTGCGAGCAGAAAAATATACTCGTGAAAGCGATCGAAGGTTGTGATTAGCTTGAGCAGGCAGAATTTGACGAACAAAAAGGCCAGTGCACCTAAAAGGGGCAGGCTTACCGCTGCCATGGCCAGCGCCTGAAAATTGAAACTGCCCTCGGAGCCGCTCAACAGCACGATGAGGACGAAAATAGCAATTAGATCCTGAAGCAGCAACAGGCCGACGATCAGGTCCCCGGCGCGTCGATGATGCAGAATCGTCGTTGGCAGCAGTTTGATACTAATAATCGTCGAGGAAAACATCATGCCGAGGCCGATGATGATGCTCTCGATGGGCTTGAAGCCGAAGGCAGTGGCAACTATCCAGCCAACGGCAAAGAATAGTACAGAGCTTGCCAGCGCGACCACAGTGGCCTGTTTCAATACAGCTCGCAGTGCTTTGGGCTGCATATCAAGGCCAAGCAAAAACAGCAGAAACACGATCCCAATGTGGCCGCTCTCTTCGAGCAGGTCGACATCGTTAATCCATTCTAGTCCGTAAGGTCCAATGATGGCCCCGAGCAGGATATGAGCAAGAATGATCGGCTGGCGCGTGTAGAGAGCTACCGAGGCGAGCAGTGCTGCGCCGGTAAAGATAAGAAAAAAAGAAAAAGTGAGGCTGCCGTATTCCACGACCTCATTCTAACGCAGTTTTTCTGCAAACAGCGCGGTTAAAACTGGCGCCATGTCTAGACTCGCCGGAGTTCGCCGCAAGCAGCTTTGGGCTAATTATTTTTTGGTGGCAGTTTGTCGCCGCTTAGCGTCTGGCAAAGGGTGGCGTATAGTCGTCGGCGGCATCTTGATAGTGCACGCTAAAGTCTTCCAGGCTATCGGTGAGGTTCGGATCCACGGGTTCGTCCGCAAATGCGAAGCTGTCGAAACCACAGCGCCGGTAGAACTGAAGTTGATCGCGCAACACATTGCCAATGGCGCGAAGCTCGCCTGTGTACTCCAGATTCGATCGCAGCTGGCGTGCTATGGAATAGCCGCGACCATCGGTGAACGCGGGGAAGTTAACGCAAACCAATTGTAGTGTCTGGGCAAAATCGCTCAGGCTTTCGATTGAATCGTCGCTGTCGAGCCAGACCGCATAGCGCTCGGGTGCGGCTGCAAGCTGTTCGCTATTCGCGATCCACAGCGCTAGTGGTAATACAGCTTTTGTGGCTTCCGCTGGTAGCTCATCCAGACTGGTTATGGTTTTGTCGACCAGAGTCCATTCATCACTGGCTAGAGCGCCGTCTTTGAGAATGTTAAGCATAGGCTCGCTCCTTAAACGGCTGATGTCCGATGCGATGATACGTCTCGATGAACCGCTCGCCCTCTATGCGGTTTTCCAGATAAGTATCCAGTACCAGTTGAATAATGTCGGGAACCTGATCGGCAGAAAACGATGGTCCGAGAATCTTTGCAATGGCGGCGTCGCGACCCATGTCTCCACCCAGCGAAACCTGATAAAACTCTTCGCCTTTCTTGTCGACGCCAAGTATTCCGATGTGCCCGATGTGATGATGCCCGCAGGCATTCATGCAGCCCGAGATATTCAGGTCGATCGGTCCCAGGTCGTAGAGATAGTCGATATCGTCAAACTTCTTTTGTATGGCTTCGGCCACCGGTATTGACTTGGCATTAGCCAGCGCACAGTAATCCCCGCCGGGGCAGCAAATCGCGTCTGTCAGGTGTCCCAAATTTGGCGTCGCCAAATCCAGATCGCTGAGCTCCTGCCAGAGTTCGAACAGGTCGCTCTTGCGCACGTCTGCCAGCACGATATTTTGTTTGTGGGTGTTGCGAAGTTCGCCGCCGCAAAAGCGGTCTGCGAGGTCGGCGACGCGATCCATTTGATAGTCGGTAATATCGCCTGGCGCTGTACCAGTAGGCTTTAACGACAGATTAACGATCGAGTATCCAGCCTGTTTATGCGCTCTGACGTTTTTGTCTAGCCATAAGGCAAACGCTGGCTCTTCCATGCGTTGATTAGCGAGCTCGCGATTGCAGGAAGAATCGTCAAGCGTTTCATAGGCAGGCGGTGTGAAGAACTTTCTTACGTGCGCGATCGCGCTATCGCTGATGATATTTTTACTGGTTTTAGTGAACTGCCACTCCTGCTCCACGGCTTCAGCAAATGCCTCGACACCCATCGCCTTAACCAGGATTTTGATGCGCGCTTTATACTTGTTGTCACGTCTGCCACGCAGATTGTAGACGCGTAGCGTCGCTTCCAGATAGGTCAGCAGGTGTTTCCAGTGCAACTGTGACTTAATCAGTTGGCCAATTACCGGCGTTCGACCGAGCCCGCCGCCGGCATAGATGTTAAAGCGGGTGTGGCCCTCTTCATCATGGACCAGTTCAACGCCGATATCGTGAAACTTGAACGCCGCTCGATCGTCGGCGGTTGCGCACACCGCAATCTTGAACTTTCTTGGCAGGGCGGCAAATTCAGGGTGAAAGGTCGACCATTGTCTGATGAGTTCGCACCATGGCCGGGGATCTTCAACCTCGTCTTGGGCGACGCCTGCGTACTCGTCAGTCGTGGTGTTCCTGATGCAATTTCCGCTGGTTTGAATCGCGTGCATGTCGACGTCGGCGAGCTCAGCAAGAATGTCCGGTACGTCTTCTAGTCTTGGCCAATTGATTTGAAAATTCTGCCGCGTCGAGACATGCGCATAGCCCTTGTCATAGTCCCTGGTGATCGCGGCGATGCGTCGCAGCTGCGTGCTGTTGTACAGGCCGTAGGGCACGGCGATGCGCAGCATGGGTGCGAGACGCTGGATGTAAAGACCGTTTTGCAGGCGTAGTGGCAGGAACTCGGCATCGCTGAGTTCGCCGTTCAGGTAGCGCTGGGTCTGGTTTCTAAACTGCGCGACGCGTTCCTGCAGTATTTGCCGGTCGTAGCTATCGTACTGATACATATATGATTGTTGCCGTTGTACAGGCTGATATAAGGGTCGGTTTGTCGTCCATCTGGCGGCTGCTTTCGGCCCACGCCGACGGGGCGCGTACTCTACCAAAGTTAGCGCTGATAAGCAGCAAGTCTTAATGCGCTTAGAGTCGACTTTTTGTGCATTATTTGCTCTGTCACAAGTGTCGCCACTACCGAGGAAGAATCTGGCTATAGTGAAATTAACGATAAAATGTCGCGTTCTATATACGACTTAATTCCTCGAGCAATGGCTCGGGTCGAGGGTCCCCCTTGATATACTGCGCGACCGCTCGCAGCGATCCGGTTCTTGATCGGGCTTGCCGCTAGCCTATGTTTCTGGATCTAAGGAGCCATGTGATGGTTGATGAAAACACGGTCGACAACAATGAGCCTATGAGTGCCGCCGCGCTCGAGAGAGACGCCGACAGCAAGGTCGATATGTGGTGCTCTGTCGGCCTGGTATTGCTGGCATGGGGAATCGCAATATTCTGGGTCAGCGGCCAGTAAGCTAGAACCTCAGGGCCGTGCACGCTGGTTGCGTGGCCCAGTTTCCCCTTTTCATTCCATCTCCCGTCCAGCGCAAAGCCCCTCCAATTCTCTCCTCGCTATTTCACCTCATAGATCGCCGGTCATCACTGGCGCTCAGATCATACTGCACCGTCCTTGCTGCCCCTCTTTCTTGCTCACAGAATCCTGACAGGCGGGTTACTTTCAAAAGGGCCAGTGTAAGTGTTTGATATTTAGCCAAATCGCTCACTATTTATTAAATTATTTTCATTAACTGCTTGTAATATTCATTGCAGCTGGGATAGGCTTATAGCCAGGCTGAAGCGATGGTGCCTATGCAGAGCCGGCTTCAGCTAGCAGCGTACTCAACGCGAGCTTATCAATAATAAAAGCGGCGATGGCTTCATGAGGTATGGAGTTTATTCGTCGCCCGGAGGAGGTAGACAGTATGAGAATGCCCCGCCTCAGCATGGCCAATGTTGCGCAGCATGTGATAGTCCGTAGTCATCACGGCGAGCAGCTGTTCCGATGTTCACACGATTGCCTTAGCTACCTGCAGTTTTTAAAACTGTCCTGCGAAAAGTATCGCTGTCAGACCCATGCTTACGTGCTGATGCCCAATCACGTACACCTGTTAATGAGTTCCCGCGAGGCAGGGTCGGTTGCTAAAACATTACAGGCGCTTGCGCGTCACTATGTGCCCTACTTCAACAATCGCCATGATCGTCGCGGTGCGCTGTTTACGCCAAGGTATCGTTCAGCCTTAGTTGAACCAGGTCTGCACACCCTGCAGATTTACCGGTACATCGAGCAGAACCCCATGCGATCAGGTTTGCAGTTAGAGCTCGATAAATATCGTTGGTCGAGTTTCAACGGTAATGCAATGGGTGCAGAAGATGCCTTTGTTGCACCCGATCGTAGTTATCTTGCACTGGGTGACGACCCGCAGATGCGTTGTCGAGCTTATCAACGCTTTGTCAGTGCGCGGCCCACGCAGCAGGAGATTACCGAGATTCGGCGTCAGACCAATCGATCTTTAGCGATTGGTAGCGCTGAGTTTTTAAGCCAGATCGAACGCCACTTTGGCGTCTCGCTAAAACCCGGCAAACGTGGTGGCGACAGACGTTCCGTCCGCTACCGATCCTCACGTGTAAGTCTGGCGGAAGCGGTTTAACGTTTTTAAGGTTTAAGGGTTGTAGTACCAGACGTCAGGCGGTTCAAGTCAAGCCGACAGGTCGTTAGGGCTAGCTTTGCAAAAGAGCTTCCCGTGCTGCCATCAGTTAAAACGACATCAGTCATCCTGGTTGACGATGTTAGCGGAGAAGTTAACTGATGCGTAGACGACCATCCATCGTTACGTTCGCAACAAGCGTGCATCGACGATGGCGTGGACCCGCTTCGATTGATGAGGTTTTCGAAGCCAGCGCCGGAGAACCCGATTTGATCCCCAGCTTCGGCTGGGGATTTTTTTATTCTTAGCTGAGAACTAGTTTGACCACCATGGCCACTGCGGCGACGAAAAGCGCGGTGAATACTATGCCTGCGACAATGTAGACATAGATGCTATTTTTTTGCTCAAAGTCGCGTTGGCGATTTTTGTTGGATTGGACGCCAACTGCTGCCGCAAGAACTGAAAGGACGACCTGACCGAATCCAGGTGTGTCCTTTTTTTTGTCACGTTGTTCCTGTTCTTGATCAGATGAATTTGGTTTCATGGTTTGAGTGACGGACAGGGTGTATGTGTGCTAACAGTTTTGCGTGTCCCGGGCATAGTGGGGGTGGCTAGTAGTTCAGGATGGGCCTTAGCCAGCGCTCCAGTTCTGTGGCGGACATGGATTTTCGTGCGGCCAGTGCTTCGACCTGATCGCGCTCAATTTTTCCTGTCGCAAAATACTTCGATTCCGGGTGCGAGAAATAAAACCCGCTTACCGACGCGGCCGGAGTCATAGCAAAGCTTTCGGTCAGGCTTACGCCTATTTCATTTTCTGCATCAAGCAAATCGAACAGTGTGGCCTTCTCTGTGTGATCCGGGCAGGCTGGGTAGCCTGGCGCGGGGCGTATGCCCTGGTAGCGCTCTTTGATCAGCGCTTCGTTGTCGAGTGTTTCGTTTGCGCTGTAACCCCAGAATTCCTTGCGCACGCGTTGGTGTAAATGCTCGGCAAATGCCTCGGCAAGTCGATCCGCAAGCGCCTTGATCATGATACTGTTGTAATCGTCACCGGCCTGTTCGTAGTCGGCGGCGATTTTTTCCGCGTTGATACCGACAGTTACCACGAAGCCACCGATGTGATCTTGCAAACCGCTTGCCTTTGGCGCAATAAAATCGGCCAGCGATAAATTAGCTGGCTTGTCTGGCCCTTGCTGGCGAATGTGGTGCAGCGTAGCGAGCGTTTGGCCACTTTCACCATAGACTTCTATGCTGTCGTCAGCGACCTGATTAGCCGGCCAGAGCTCGAAGACGGCGCGCGCCTCCAGTAGCTTTTTATCAACAATCTCTGCGAGCATGGCCTGCGCATCTGTAAACAGCTGCGTTGCTGCTTCGCCGACGACCTCGTCTTGTAGAACCCGCGGATATTTTCCAGCGATATCCCATGTGATGAAGAACGGGGTCCAGTCGATATTTTCGATTAGAGATTCAATCGGGTAATCGAGCAGCACCTGCCTCCCCGATACCTGAGGAGCTGGCGGCTGATAGTTGTTCCAGTTGATGCTGGCCTTGTTTTCAATCGCCTGTGTATAACCAAGACTGGCTTTCTTCGGCTTGCGGTTCGCATGCCTTTCTCTGACTTTTTCGTACTCTTGCCGGGTATCGCTAACAAAGTCTGCCTTGAGATCATCGCTGATGAGCTTGGTTGCAACTGCGACACTGCGCGATGCATCTGCCACGTAAACGACTTGATCATTCTGGTACTGCTGTTCGATTTTAACGGCAGTGTGTGCCTTGGACGTGGTGGCGCCCCCGATAAGCAGGGGTACGGCAAAGCCCTCGCGCTGCATCTCACTGGCTACGTGCACCATTTCGTCCAGTGACGGAGTAATCAAACCGCTCAGGCCAATCATATCAACGTTTTCTTCTCTGGCTTTTGCCAGTATGTCCTCGCAGGGCACCATGACGCCCATATCGATAACATCAAAGTTGTTGCATTGCAGCACCACGCCGACGATATTCTTGCCAATGTCATGGACGTCGCCTTTCACGGTCGCCATCAAGATCTTGCCCTGGGATTTGCTGCCCTCGGTTTTTTCGGCTTCGATATAGGGTTGCAGGTAAGCGACAGCTTGTTTCATCACGCGGGCGCTTTTCACAACCTGCGGCAGGAACATTTTGCCGTCGCCAAAAAGATCGCCAACGACGTTCATGCCGTCCATCAGGGGGCCTTCGATGACTTCAATCGGCCTATCGAATAATTGTCTGGCGGCTTCCGCATCTTCCTCAATGAATGCATTGATACCTTTGACCAGCGAGTACTCCAGTCTTTTGGCAACGTCGTAGCTGCGCCATTCCGGATCGCCGGCATCACCTTTGGCATCGTTGGCGCCGCGATATTTTTCGGCAATCTCAAGCAGACGTTCGGTCGCATCATCACGACGATTGAGGATAACGTCTTCCACATGATCGCGTAATTCAGCAGGTAGATCGTCATAGATTGCCAGCTGGCCAGCGTTCACAATACCCATATCCATGCCTGCCTTGATGGCATGGAATAGAAAGACAGAGTGGATTGCCTCGCGCACGGGATTGTTCCCGCGGAACGAAAAAGACACGTTACTGACGCCGCCCGAAACCTTGGCATGCGGCAGGTTTTGTTTTATCCAGCGAGTCGCCTCAATGAAATCTACCGCATAGTTGTTGTGTTCCTCGATACCGGTGGCAACCGCGAAAATATTTGGATCGAAAATGATGTCCTGCGGATTAAAGTCCAGCTCCTGCGTTAGCAATTCGTAGGAACGTTTACAGATCTCAATTTTTCGGGCCGTTGTATCGGCCTGCCCGTCGGTATCGAAGGCCATTACCACAACGGAGGCGCCGTATTGCTGGCAAAGCCTGGCTTGTTGCAGGAAGATTTCTTCGCCTTCCTTGAGGCTTATTGAGTTGACGATTGCCTTGCCCTGTACGCACTTCAGTCCGGTTTCAATCACGTCCCACTTGGAGGAGTCGATCATTACCGGCAGTCGGCTGATGTCGGGCTCGGAGGCGATAAGGTTCAAGAAGGTGCGCATAGCCTCGTGCGCATCCAGCATGCCTTCGTCCATATTGACATCGATGACCTGCGCGCCATTTTCGACCTGTTCGAGCGCCACCTCCAATGCCGTCGTGTAATCGCCCTCTAGAATTAAACGTTTGAACTTGGCCGACCCGGTAACGTTACAGCGCTCGCCGACGTTGACGAACAGCGAGTTGCTGTCCATTTCAAAGGGCTCGAGCCCGCTCAGGCGTAGGTCGGTGGAGCGGGCCGGCGGCTCGCGTCGCTTGCCAGCTCGGGCCGCCGAGGCGATGGCAGCGATGTGTTCAGGTGTGGTGCCGCAACAGCCACCAACCGCGTTCAAAAACCCCCGCTTTGCAAAATCGGTGAGCTCGCTCTGCATATCGCTCGGCGTTTCGTCATACTCGCCGAAGGCGTTGGGCAAGCCCGCGTTGAAGTGCCCGCTGAAATAGCACTCGGACTGGTTTGCCAGCTCTTCGACAAATGGCCGAATGGCCGAGAAGCGCTGGCCGCAGTTGACTCCCACTATGAGTGGTCGGGCGTGGGCGATGGAGTTCCAGAATGCTCGGGGCGTCTGTCCAGAGAGGTTGCGGCCGGAGTTGTCGGGGTAGGTCACCGAGATCATGATCGGTAGCGGCTGCCCGCCATTTTTTTCATAAAAGCGCTGAATGGCAAAAATAGCGGCTTTGGCGTTCAGCGTATCGAAAATCGTCTCGATCAATAGGATATCGACATCGCCCTTGACCAGCTCGGCGACGGACTCTTCGTAGTGATCTGCGAGGGTATCGAAGGTGATGTTTCTGGCTGCTGGATCATTCACATCCGGCGATATGGATGCGGTTCTTGGCGTCGGCCCGAGTACGCCAGCGACAAAGCGCGGCTTATCCGCGTTATCCCGGTTGTATTCGTCGCAGACCTCGCGCGCAAGTCGTGCGCCAGCCAGCGAAATTTCTGCGGCAACGTCTTCGAGTTCATAATCGCCCTGCGCGACACGGGTGCCGTTGAAGGTATTGGTTTCGAGAATGTCTGCGCCTGCGTCGAGATAAGCTCGGTGTATCTCCTTGATGACATCGGGGCGCGTGAGATTGAGCAGGTCGTTATTGCCTTTGAGATCTTTGTGAAAATCAGCAAAGCGTTCGCCGCGATAATCCTGCTCCTCAAGCTCGTAGGTCTGGATCATCGAGCCCATGGCGCCATCGATCACGAGGATGCGGTCCTCAAGGGCGAGTTCGATAGGTGATTTTGGGCTTGGCATTGTGGTAAATAAGCAGGAGTGGTCAATAAGTGACTGAAAAGCGTATCAATCGGCAAGCTTTTCAGTGTGTGGTAGCCGGTTCGCAACCAGCGGCGGCGGAATTCTAGCAAAGCTGGAAAGCGCTGTGTCCGGCGTTTGAATGTTTAGTAATTACTGGCGCTTAATCGCTACTGGAAACAGACATTTTCCATTAAAATAGCGGCCGTTAAGTCACTTGTGAGGCGACATGAGCAGCATTTTCAGAGACCCAGACCAGAGCAAAGATGCGACTTTTACCGAGATAGAGTTTACCCAGAGCGCAAGGCGTTACCTGTCGAATTTGCTCGCATCTCAGGACGAGGACGTGATTGGAATTCGCGTTTTTATCAATGATCCCGGTACCCCGCGTGCGGAGACCTGTATCGCCTATTGCCGTGAGGACGACCTCAACAACGACGAGGCAATCGTGCGTGAGTATGAGATTGACTCAGTCGAAGGCGAGGCGACGCCAAAGCCGTTTGTGGCCCACTTCGAAGAGAAAAGCTGGGAGTTTCTGGATGCTGCCAAAATAGATTTTTCCGAGGATCGCATGGGTGGCCAGCTTACGATCAAGGCACCCAATTCCAAAACGCCTCAAGTGCATGCGAATAGCCCGCTCGAAGACCGCATTAATTACCTGCTACACACAGAGGTGAACCCCTCACTTGCGGCGCACGGCGGTGATGTTTCGCTGGTCACAATCGACGATGAGAACTACGCCGTTCTGCGTTTTGGCGGTGGTTGCCAGGGTTGCAGCGCGGTCGACATGACGTTGAAAGACGGTGTGGAGAAAACGCTGATGGAGCATCTGCCGGATCTTGCCGGCGTCAAAGATACGACCGATCACACTGACCGCAGTAACGCTTATTACTAGACCGGCGACTGTTTAGTACCGCCACAGCCGAGTGATGTTGCCCTGGTAGGATAAGCTGCCGGTTAGGCAAAACTCGAACTCTATTTATCCCATGACCAGTCAATACCCCTATCAACCTGAGAAAGCCCGACCGCTGTTCGCTTATACCCCCTACTGGGCGGAATGCTACGGCGTTGCACCTTTTTTGCCGATGTCCCGAGCGGAAATGGATGAACTCGGCTGGGATAGCTGTGACATTATTCTGGTCACCGGTGATGCATATGTGGATCACCCCAGCTTTGGCATGGCGGTTGTGGGTCGCCTGTTGGAGGCGCAAGGCTTTCGTGTAGGCATTATCAGCCAACCTGACTGGCAATCGGCGCAGCCTTTTACAGCGCTTGGCAAGCCCAACCTGTTCTTTGGGGTGACGGGCGGCAATATGGATTCCATGATCAACCGTTATACGGCTGACCGCCGCATGCGCAGTGACGACGCCTACACTGCCGGTGGCCTTGGCGGTAAGCGGCCCGACCGCTGTGTGATCGTCTACTCGCAGCGCTGCAGGGAGGCCTACAAAGATGTGCCGATAGTGATCGGAGGCATCGAGGCCAGCCTCAGGCGCATCGCGCAGTACGACTACTGGTCTGATAGCGTGAGGCGCTCTGTGCTGGTGGATTCCGGCGCCGATGTTTTGCTCTATGGTAATGCAGAGAGAGCGTTGGTTGAGGTCGCTCACGCATACGCACAGGGCAGAGATCACGAGCAACTGTATAAGCTGCGCGGTGCTACGTTTCTGAGAGACTCAACGCCAGACGGCTGGATAGAAATCGATTCCAGTCGCATCGACTGGCCGGGCAAAATAGATGAATTGCCCAATCCCTATGTTTACGACCAGTCACCGGCAGATTGTGCAACTAACGGTAAGCCCCAGGCGCCGAATACGGGTGCTGCCGATGAGGAACAGGTTGTCAAAATTGTACCGCTGCCTCTGGAACGAAAGACACTTGGCAATGCGCCGCGAGAAAATAGTTATATACGCTTGCCATCGTTTGAGAAAGTCAGCAACGATGCTGTGCTTTACGCGCACGCCTCCAGAGTGCTGCATCAGGAGAGCAACCCGCATAACGCCCGAGTCTTAGTGCAGCGGCACGGCAGCAAAGAGGTGTGGGTAACCAAACCACCTATCCCGCTCAGCACAGAAGAAATGGATGCAGTATTTGACCTTCCTTTCCAGCGTGTGCCGCACCCCAGCTATGGCGATGCCAAGATCCCGGCCTATGACATGATTAAGACCTCGGTCAACATTATGCGCGGCTGTTTCGGTGGTTGTACTTTCTGTTCTATCACCGAGCACGAGGGGAGGGTGATTCAAAGCCGTTCCGAGGAGTCGGTTCTGCGAGAAATCGAGAAGATTCGCGATCAGGTACCCGGATTCACCGGCACGATTTCTGATCTGGGTGGCCCGACTGCCAATATGTACCAGCAGAACTGCGTGAGTCAGGAGATCCACGCCAACTGCCGCCGTCTTTCCTGCGTGTACCCAACTATCTGCAAGAATCTGGTTACGGACCATTCTCCGACGACCCAGCTCTACCGCAAGGCACGCAAAATCCCTGGTATCAAGCGCATTTTGATTGCCAGCGGTCTCCGCTACGACCTAGCGGTGCTGGATGAGGAGTATGTTAGGGAATTGGTCACGCACCATGTAGGTGGCTACCTGAAAATAGCGCCCGAGCACAGCGAAGATGCCACGCTTGAAAAGATGATGAAGCCTGGTATGGGCAGCTATTATGCTTTTAAACAGATGTTCGAGAAGTATTCGAAAGAGGCGGGGAAAAAGCAGTATTTGATCCCGTACTTTATTGCAGCGCACCCGGGTTCCACAGACGATGAAATGCTGCAACTGTCGCTTTGGTTGAAAAAGAATAAGTTCCGCGTTGATCAGGTGCAGACCTTCTACCCCTCGCCGATGGCGTTAGCAACGGCTATGTATCATTCGGGGCGCAACCCGCTGAAAAAACTCAGTTACAAAAAAGGCGAGAGGGTTTTTAGTGCCCGCAGCTTGCCAGAGCGTCGTTTGCAAAAAGCATTTCTGCGCTATCACGATGAGAAAAACTGGGATTTTTTGCGCGAGTCGCTGATTAAAATGGATCGAAAGGATTTGATTGGTAGTGGCGAAAATCAGCTTGTGCCCGAGGCAAAAGGGCGTTCCTCTCACGCTAACGGTCGTCGCAAAAGCAATCGTCGCTTGCAACCGGCACGTGGTGGGCAGTGGTCCGGTTCTCATCCACGGAAATCGCGATAGGGCCTGTGGCGTATGGTTCGGTAAAGATTTTACAATTCTTCCAGAACTGTCTCAAAAGTTGGTTTGTCTTGGTCAATAGCGGGGAAAGCCTGTAAAAACATTAGCTTACTTTTCGCGCGTTTTGCAGTATCGCCTTGGCTGCTGACCTACGCTTGACCTTTGAGCGTTTTTTGATCGGCAGGTCGCTAGTCATTTCCATCAGGGTGTTTTACCATCACCCCAGCTATAAACGAGCATTAGCAGTGAAACGTTCGGATCAGTCCGAGACTCGCAGAAACAAGCTAAATAATGGTACTGCCCTTATCGGGTTTCTGGGTCCGCTGGCGCTGTGAACCACGCTGTCACAACGACAACGTGATAAAACAAAGAATGCAAAGAAAACAAAGAGCTAGTGAGAACAAAATAGCGAAAAGGCCCTCGAACAGGCCTTTCGAATAAACTAATACAAATTAAAGAAGTACATAACAAAGTAGTACGAAATAACGCTCTAGTAGAAACCTTCCCCCTGTCGGGTCTCTGCTAACAGTCTGCTAAACGACGGTATGCGGGCCAACAGCAGTCTGTAAGAGCACGTTGCGTCGGGTTGCGCTTGCACCCGGCGATTATAAAAAGCATAACGACCTGGAGAGTCCTCTAAAGTGAATATCTTTTCGCGCGCTATTTTTGGCCGTCTTTCGTTTGCCAGTCTGCTTCTGACACAGCTCATTTTCTTCTCGGGATTTGCGCATTCGGCGTTTGTCGATGTGTGTACAGCAGGTGACGGTTGCACGCCAGACCTTGACGTTAATGCAACTGCGTCGTTCGATGCCTCACTGAGTAAACTGACCATTACCGGCGGTGTTGGCAGTATCGGCTTCGAAATCGACGAAGTGCTCGACCATGACGGAAACGCATTCACTGTGTCAGATGACCGGGTGAATGGATCTGGTGGTAGCCCCAACGATCGAAGCAACCTGGCAGGCATTCTGGGTTTCTCACTGTTGTTTGCAGAAGTGGAAATTAATCTTTTTCTGGATGCCGCTGGTGCAGTCACAAACGGTGATATCCGGATCGGAAGCAGTGGCCTCAGCCCTGCTGGGTCGTGGGTTCAGGATGCCATTTCAGGTATCGGGCTTGATGCGGTCAGGTATAACGATGGCGGTGCCGGCACACCACTCGCGATCGCTCAAAACGATGATGACGGCTGGCTGCTTGGAGAGTTCTCAAGTGCTGTGGGCGGAATGGGTATATCAACCGACGGTAGTTTGATAAGAATTGGCGTCGCTGGTGGAAACGTGACAGGTGGTCTCCTCGGGCTATTTGCAGCTGACGTGGGTTTGATTGGTGACTTATCGTTAGCTTCCGCGGGTATCAGTGCGGGTGATCTGCTGACAAGTAATTGGTCAGGCAATATGAACGGTTTGAATGTCGTGATTCCGCTGCCAGCGGGATGGCTGCTGTTCGTTTCCGGGCTCGGTCTGATGGGCTTCCTTAAAGCGAGAAAGTGAGCCGGTAGAGCGCGGCGGCGAGAAGCCGCGCCAGAAATAAAAAAATAGATCCAATAAATTTTAATAACCATACAGGGAATAAAACTACTAATCCTGAATTCCAGAGAGGGTACGGTGATGTTAAGAAAGCTAATAACTAATTTTGTTGCAGCCGCAGCAGCAATAGTCCCTGTTGTGGCTACTGCCCAGTTGCTCGGCGTCGTACCACAGGCTCCGAATTTTGATTACAACAATGGTGGGGTTATCAATTTCGATGCGACCACCGGTAATCTGGTTGTCAACGCATCCCCGACTTTCTGGACTGAGGATGGCGTCAATGACACGCAGATTTTTGCCATCCTAACCAGTCCAAGTGTCACCGTGTCGGTTTTCCTCGATACTAACTGTGCTTTGACGAACGGTGATCCGAGCTCAGATGATCTCGTCGTAATGGGCGATATTGATTCTAATTTTGATTTTGTGCCTGAATATTCAGGAACCTTGTTGACTGCTGAGATTACCGAGCTGGGCCTGTTAGCAGCAGATCCTATCGTTGGCACTGCTAACTACGATGCCAAATTTGCAGTTACTGGCGGTGTGCTGGTTGACGCAGGTATTTATGCCGTGGGCGATAAAATCGGAATGACAATCACATCAGAGGCATCCGACTTTACTGGTACTTGTGATGTTAACCATAGTGGTGGCTCAAAAGGTGAGATCGGCACCATTCCCTCTGATCCCGAACCGGAAAAATGTTTCGATGTGAAAAAGGTTTGGGTACAGGATGCTAACGCTTACGCACAGTGTTACGGCTGGGGCAGCAGCTATTACGGTTCCAAGTTCAAAGTTAAAGTTGCTGCGGAATGCGAAAGCGATTTCGATCCGACTAATGACTTGATTTCGGTGTCGCTCGATGGTGAAACCTTTGAATTTACCCCTGGCTCTTTCGTACAGGACTTCGATAACACTTCGCGCTTCGATGCGTCTGTTAGCGGTAGACCAACGCTGAGAGCGTCGCTTGACTGCCGCGAGGGTTGGTTCTCGATCAAGGGTTACAAGGCTGATGTGAGTCAGGTGACATTCCTTGATGGTATCGACGTGGGACTGGTACTGGGCGACTGGAGTAAGGTTATGAATGCGCCTGTCACGCCTGGCAAGACTTTCAACGGTTACAACCTGACGTGGAAGTACTGGAATAGTAACCCTGCTGACTGCTCGAACCCCGATTACGAGCCGCCGGCCTGCGTGACTGCCTGGGATGCTGTTAAGTTCAAGCATATTGACTCAGGACAGTACTTCACACTGGATGGCGATGAAATCGGATCAGTTATCACGCTTGAGCACGACTATGTTGATAACGGCGCGAGCTGCTCGGCTATGGCAGAGGTCGACTCGAGTTGTTCGACGGCGGTAACTTGTGGCGACGTTATCAACGGTTACAAAGTTATGCGAATCGAGCACAAGGATGATCACCAGTCCTGTGACGTGACTAGTCACTACGATAGCTATCACTACAGTGGCTGGAAGCGTAAGTGGCGTTGGTAGATACAGCCACGTCACGAAAAAAGGCCCGCAATAGCGGGCCTTTTTGTTGACGACCAATATCTTGTATGTTGGCTAACTGAAACAACTTATTTTCCTGAACACGCCATTTTTATTAATTATGCGAAAAACGTTTGCAGCGCTTGGAATCTCACTGATCGTGTTAGTAGGTTTGGTGTATCTATTGCGTTCTGGTGCTGAGCCCCCGCAGGATGCGTTAGTAGCTTCTCCTGTTCCCGAGACAAAGCCAGCGGAGCCGATCGCAGAGAGTTTGTTGATCCCGTTGGAGGAGACACTACCGGAGGGCGTCAATCCGGATTTTTATGACTCGACAGAAGTGCAGCTTGGCTGGATGAATCACGGTATCGATATTCTCAATGCCAACCTGCCCGAATACGCTACTTCCGCAAAGACTGATAACGTCTTTTTTCACCGCGGCTTTACGGGGCGACCCATGGTTTGCGGATCAGTTGAGTTCTATCGCGACGATACACTCGTAATGGACTTTCAGCGATTCATTTATCCAGGCTTACAGGTTGTCTATTACGAAAGCGACACCCGAAACTTTGAGATCTACTGGGATAAAGTGTGTCAGCAGACGAGCGATGATTACCTGCCGAACTGAGCGTCCCCTGAAACTTGCCTGACGACCGAGAATATGGTCAAATAATAGTCGATTTGACGCTGTTTGCCCATATGATTCTGCCGCTTTCATGGCGCACGGTGTAATAGATAATAAATAAGAGCTGATTAAAAGAAGAAAAGCAGCGAAGTGCTGCTCACCCGCACTGTTAGATACTAAGCAGTGCTGGGTCGGCTGGCGTGTTATGTCGCATACTCAATTCAAACCAAAGCGCGTTACTTCGCGCCGGATTGAAACGCAGGCGATGATTGCCTTGTTTTTCATCGCGCAGTTCTTGCCTGTGTACGCCGAGCCGACCCCAGAGACCTATGCGCAGCAGGTCCTCCAACAGATCTATGAGAAGGCGATTCCCTTTACATCGAATTCGCCTGAAGTTTCTGGTGTCACGCATCTGCATGAGCTGATTCGTTTGTACTCACAGCTAGAGCAAGCGGGTTTGGCAGCGAGCAGCTCTCGAACAATAAAAACTTATGCAGGTTTACTTGAGTCCCGCATTGTGGATGGACTCGTCAATAATAAGTGGATCGAGCAGCAGCGGTTTTTTCTCGCTGCCAGCACTCTGCAACTACCACTGTTCTTTCTAGATCAACAGCCCTTGCCGATTGGCAGGTCAATTGATGTGACTGGCCTGGAAGTCGGCGGAGTTTTTTTTGTTCTGAATGCTGAAGTGAAAGACGACTCAGTTATTGAGACTGCGCCGCAAGTGTTAAGTAGTGCCATTCAGCCGAGTGAAGCAGTAGTGCAGCAGAGTAGCGGCGCTACCTTTTTGCCGGAGTGCTCTACGGTTGGTGAGCAAAAGTCGTTGGTCGTAGCTGTTAACTATCAAGACGACAGCACTCAAGTGCCGAGTGTGCAAAAAATCGATCAGCGTTACTTTGGCCAGAGCGACTCGCTTGCAGATTACTGGCAAGAAGTTTCCTATGGCATGATCCAGCTCAGCGGGATTAATCTTGGTTGGACGACGCTGGACAGTTCGGTGAGTAGTTCGAATGCTTGTTCAATGGCTTCAGAGATTCGCCAGCAGGCGCTTGATTATGCGTCCACTCAACTCGATATTAGTGAATACAACCGCTTGTTCATCGTCATGCGTGAGCCTGGGAGCGGTTGCAGTTATGTTGGTCAGGCGACCACGAGCTGTAGTATTTTGACGACAACTGATGGCACGCAATCAGCGCGACTCTCCACGCACTGGGTACTGGGTAATGTTGTAGATAACGATAATACCGGACTCGATCTAATTGTGCATGAGGCGGGACATAATCTTGGTTTAAACCACTCGGGGCAATTTCACTGGGGTTCGCAGAGCACAGGCCCTATCCAGGACTCCAGTGGTGCAACTTACTTTGAAACGGGAGATCGATACGATGCAATGGGAGGCTCCTCTGATCCCACCCATTACAATGCGCAGCATAAGCAGCAGTTGGGCTGGCTTAGTGAAAGCGCGATCATTGCGTCTAATGGCTCAGGCGCCCTGCAGCTCCAGCCTCTGACGCGCAGTAACGGCTGGCGTGCCGCACGTGTTTACAGGGGAGCAGATCGTGGTGGCAAGAAAGAGTACTTCTGGTTATCGACCCGTGCATCCGAGGGCTACGACGCGTTCTCGTCGTCTAACGGTATTGGTACTCTGCATGTCCATCAGCAATCTGATGAGAACGACACCTATACCTATCAGATCGATACCACGCCGCAAACGCTTGTTGCAGGTGATGAGCCATTGAATCAGGGGGAGACTCTATCAGATCCATTCTCGGGGCTGAGTATTTCCCATCTTGTTGAAAACCCGGATGGCTCAGTGGTTGTGGATGTTGCGATCGCCCCCGGGTTTGAAGACTTCGACGAGGATGGTGTGATTGCATCACTTGAATTACAGGCAGGCTCCAGTCCTGCATTTGTCGACAGCGATAGTGATGGGCTTACCGATAAATGGGAAATTTGCAACGATGGGGATTGCAGTAGTTATCAGCCCTATCCGCAGGGCGGTGATTTAAACCCCGCCAGCGATGATACTGATGGCGACTTAATGCAAGATAACTGGGAGCTTCTGAATGGGTTCAATCCCCTCGACCCGGGCGATGCCCAGTTGGATGCCGATGGCGACGGTATTAACAATGTCGATGAGTTTCTGGCGGGTACGGATCCTCAGGGCAGTGATTCCGATGGTGATGGCCTGCCCGATGGTCTGGAAACGCAAATTGGTACCCAGCTCAACAATGCCGACTCGGATGGCGATCAGATGACTGATGGCTGGGAATATGACAATGGTCTCGACCCCTTAAATGCCGCCGATGCCGCGGCAGATAATGATGGAGACACATTGCTTAATCTTTTGGAGTTTAACCTGCTCACAAACCCCAACAGCAGTGATTCGGACGGTGATGAATTACTGGATCAGGACGAAGTGAATTTCTACAACACCGATCCTGCAGATGAAGACACTGATGACGATCGCCTGTTTGATAACGAAGAGCTGATACTTGGCTTTGACCCAAACACCAAAGGTATTGATAGCGACGGCGACTCAATGAGTGATGAGTGGGAGCAGGTGCGTGGCACCAATCCTTTGTTGGCGGATGGCGGTGATGATATCGATGGCGATGATTATCCAACTATTATCGAGTATCTGCGCTACGCTTTACCGGCTGACAAGCTGTCGATTCCGATGCTGCAAACCTGGTTCGTTGATCCCTCTGCGGAGGGCATGGTACAGGACGGGACAGAAAGTGCCCCGTTTTCCCGAATCAATGTTGCGTTTGAAATGGCCGAGCCGGGTGACATCATCAGGCTGGCGAGCGGTACGTATAGCAGCGAAACTGAACAACTATTATCCATAATAAAGCCCGTGCAAATTGTGGGTCCAGACGATCGTTCAGCGGTTATTAACGGCTCCGGTATGGCGCTTGGCGTTTCATCGGTGTGGACGAGCATTGAAAATGTGACCTTTAACTACAGCGGCGCTTTCGGGGTGCTGGGGCGAAATACGACGGTTAGTTCATGCAACATAAGTTCGCAGCTCGGCATGACGGTGCAGGGGGCTTTCAATGCGAGACTGGCCAATAATGTCTTTATCGATGCTGGAGCCGCGACACAGGTAAGAGTGTTCAACAGCGAAAAAATAACAGTGGCAAACAATACCGTCCTCACCACTCAGACTGCGTTGCTACAGTCGAACAGTACAGAGATGACAGTGGAAAATAATATTTTTGAAGCTGGCACACCCTTAAGTGGTTTTACTCCGTCACCAGAAGTTCGATTCAACATGATCGATCAAGCAGGATTTTCCGGGTCGCATCAGAATTATGCGATGTCGGTAACTTATATGAATGCGCAAATTGGTGATTATAGGCTCGCTTCCTTGTCGCCAGGCATCGCCATGGGTCATCCAGATAGCGATTTTTCTAAAGAGCCATTTCCAAACGGGTATCGCATTAATCTCGGTGCGTTCGGAGGAACGCCATTCGCAACACCGATTCAGGATGGTGATAATGATTTTTTGCCTGACAGTTGGGAGTTGTTTTTTGGCTTGGATGCAGCGACGGCCAGTTCTGCGGTCGACAGTGACGGCGATGGGTTTAGTGACTATCAGGAGTATTTTGCAGGCAGCGCGCCGAACTTAATTTCCGATACGCCGTTGCTGGCAAACAGTGATCTGGACCAGGATGGGGTTGACGATGCGCTCGACAACTGCCCGTCGCAAGCCAATAGCGATCAGCGCGATGATAATGGAAACGGGATTGGCAACGAGTGTGAACCCGCATTCAACATTGTGATTTTCCCGCTTGCTGCCTATATTTTGTTTGGTGCGTTACTAGTAATGGTGTTTTGCGCTCGTAGGCATGGCTCTATGCAGCGTCAGTTTTGCAATGAACCTGATGTCTAGTTGATGTATTTGAAATTTTAAACAGGCTAACAGCGTTGTAATTAAGCTCGCTAGCCATCGCATTTTGCTTTGCGTTAGACTATCGGCCGATTCTTATTTTTGGAGCCTACAATGACAGAACTTCCAGTATCCAGCTTATACGTTCCGCTGTTCGGCATATTTCTGATGGTCATCACGTTGCGGGTGGGCATGATCCGACTGCGATCAAATATTTCCTTGGGTGATGGTGGCGATCCGGAGTTTCTGAAATTGATACGCGGTCAGGCCAACTTTATCGAGCTAGTGCCCATTAGCCTTATCCTGCTGGTGCTGCTTGAATTGAGCGGCGCAGGAAATACCATGCTGCACGTTTTGTATTTGTTGCTGCTGGTCGGCCGTGT
>CAZDEW010000015.1:0-47767 GCA_964504585.1 uncultured Pseudomonadales bacterium
CAATCGTTGCGTTAAAAATATCAAGCGAGGTTTCGTCACGAAGACGGAAACCGCGTGAGGTATCGGCATTGGTCTTAATGACGGTCAGGTTTGCCACATCGCCATCGGTAGACGGGAAAGACTCGTTACCGCCCGTATCTGACTCAAAGACGCTATCGTTGCTAGCACCGGACTGAACCACAACCATATACTGAATGTTACCCAGCCAACCTTCGGTGGTATCGAACGAGTCGTCCTGGTTGTCGGTCAGCACAACATTAGTCGCATCGACAGCACCGCCATAGAACTCCACACCGTCATCGACGTTGGCGTGAACCTGGATATTGCTTACCTGCGTGCCAGAACCAACAGACTGAAAGGCGATCCCGTTAAGGTCTGTTTCAGCATTAAAGGTCGCACCCGCATAGGCTACAGTGACGTAATCGAGGATGCCGCTATCGTCGTCGTTGCTGTTACCACCGTAAACACCGGTATTCGCTTCGCCCGGACGCTCACAGTTTGTAACTGTACCACCAGGCACCGAGGCCTCATTGGGGAAATCTGATGCTGCGCCGAAAGAGACGTTGTCACAGCGGTTGTTAAGGCCATAACCATTAATGTACAGGCCACCCCATTGTCCTGCCGCAGTGCTACCCGTATCAAGATTCTGCAGGCCTGTCATTCGGATCGGTGCATCTCTACTGCCGTCCGCTACGATGTCCGCACCACGGTTAATGATCAAGCGATCGGCGTTTGCTGCGCCTACATTGCCGCTATCGTCTACAACCGTGTTGTCGGTATCATCGTCGGTCGCGTTACCCACAATGATTGTGCCGGGCTCTATTGTCAAAGTAGGGCCCGCTACTTCCGTAATTGTAAAGTTACCGCTGGCATCTACCGGTGAACTTACCTGAGCACCGAAAGCCACCTTGCCTCGAAGTACCCAAAGGCGAGTATTATCCATCGTGAAATTTGAGGTAATCTCATCACCGATTAGCGCTTGAAGACCATCAGCGGACAAGGCTCCGCCGGGTACACCAAGAGCACATGCCTCAGTGAGGCCATTTGCCAAGGCAACGGAATTTTCGGCAGCGGAGGCCGCAACGGATGGCGCTGGACAAACTGCAAATGCAGCAGAGCCGAATGAGGCGGCCGCTACTGCTACTGCTAACTTAGTCGTCTTTTTCATGGATTTTCTCCGATCATCTAAGACAGTATTAAAATTAAAGGTCATTTCTCTTTTCTGTTTCCTTTAGCCACAAACGTCTAAAAAGCTAAGGGAGCGCAGAACTTCTGCGCTGAGTAGAACCAATCGAACTTACCAGCCCCTCCTCTACAGCGAGAACCCTCAAGACAGCTATTGGCTGCTCAGTACCCGCCAAGTTTTGGGGAACGCTGGTTTAATTGATCGACGAACGGATTTAAAAGAAGCCGATTCGTTTACTCGGCGAGCAGAATAGAATTGGCTTGTTACAGAAACATGAACGATTTAAGTCACTAAAACGAACATTAAGGGAACTTCAAATCCCCTTTATAGACGGTCTCGATAAGCCTTATAAGCGCTTGATAAATAAACCAGGAAACGAAACGGGCAATAGCTCGAAACCACGCCAAGCGCTGCCATAAGAACACCATTTTCCATGCGAGGCTTTATGCTTCAGCACAGTTCTGCCTGAAACGCATCGTTTACAACGACAGCGCGAACACAGAATCCTAAAGAGAGAGAACGGGGAGAAGCGGTTAAGCCACTAATCGACCATCGCGGAGGGCAAGACCGGCAGGCCGATAAGAGTGAGCTATGGGTTCTTCCAGGCTAACGAGAGACTATAGGTTCTGCCTATTTCGTATCGCTCGAAGGGGAGACCATTAAAATAGACAGACTCGAAATCCTCGCCAAGGATATTGGTCACCTTAAATCCAATATTGACACTACCAGAACGAATTTCAAAATTAGTTTTAATGTTCAAGTCCAGTGCGTGCCGCCCTTTTTCGTAGATGGGCACGGTATTATTCTCACCCGCCAGCGCAAAAACATCGATCCTCCGCGTAAACTTATTCCACGCCAGTGACACACTGCCCCAGATCGGCTTGTAAACCACTTGCGCATTATAAAGTTCTCGCGAGACACCCGGTAAAGGGAGCTTCTCCTTGAAGAGCGCGCCGCTCGACTGAAACGGAGCTCTTGAGCTAATAATCGCCGCGTTGGCCGTTACAACCCAGCTCTCACCAAAGTTTTTCTCAAGCTCAAACTCCAGACCCTCGTTAATACCCTCTTCCCTGTTATCCCAGGAAAACCTTGTGGATCCGCCTTCATTGGTCTGGGTTACTACGATCGGATTTTTAATACTTTTCTTGAACGCACTCAGACTGAGGTAGTCATTATCAGCAAAGTACCACTCTAAGCGCGCATCAAAATTCTCAAATTCGGCTATCTGCAAATCTGGATTACCCCTGAAAATCCTGCCGGACTCGGGATCGAGCAGCTCTCGCGCAACAAGCTCTCTTAATATGGGGCGGTTACGCGTCTCGCTGTAAGCTAGACGCAGCTGCATATTGCGATAAAACTTCCAGGTTAGCGAGCCGCCCGGGAAAAGACCGCTTTCACTAAGATCAGAAACTATCGGATCACTGTTCGATGTCAATTGCGTACTAGCCTTTACGTTGAAACTTTCCTTTCTAGCTCCTACATTGAAGCGCAGTGACTCTAATATCGCCGCGTCCAGCTCAATATAGAAAGCCTCGGTCTCCTGACTGCCATTGAAGCTGTTCTGTGAAGCCACCATGGTTATCGCGGTCAGATCATTGCTGCGTGGATTCACGTCGCTGCTGCCGGCAACTGGAGACAGTGGATTGAAATAGTTATTGAACCGAAAGTCTTCAAGGAAAGCCTGTTGTGTCGCAACACTGTTAAAGTAAAAGTCACTGCGTGCTGCAATCAGATCTGCCTCTAGCGTAGGATTGGCTGCATAGAGTGCCCCGAGCGACAGAGCACTTGGCACACCGCCATCATTCCCGTTGTATCCCTCAGCCAGATAGCAGGTGTCGAAAATATCATTCGGATCTGCACCACCGCCGACCTCACAGCTCGATGGATCTAGCAAAACCGACAGTGGGCCACTGAGTTCAGCGTTGGAGAAGGCACGGTCTCTCAGTTGGTAGGCGAAAGTTCTCGAATCAAAATTTCGCCTGCTCTTTGAGAAATCAAAGCCCGTCAGAACTTGCACATCCGTGAAAAAACCCCGATCGCTGGTAAAGTTTAGTTTGATATCCATTCCAAGGTTTCTTCCAGAATCTTCCAGATCTTCGAAGGCTCGTATAGGCCGTGATGCGTTGGTGTTGTCGGCGTTTCTGATACGCAGGCGACGGCTATCGGTACGGCTGAACTCTTCAAACGTATCGCCATTGTCGGCGGTAGTAAACGGATTATCGCGGATTCCGGATTCAATCAATTGTTGCCCAACAAGCGTAGACTGGCGAGTCACTGAGCGTCTATCCGGTGTCTTTCTGGAGCCGGCGACATCCGCATAGCGCAAACTAATTTCTCCGAAGTCAAAAATGTGCAGACTGCTAAACTGCTGAAAATCAATTTCGTTCTCTGCATATTCGAAACGCTCGCCTTCGAACACTGATTCCGTAAGCGCTTCAAAGCGTCTGTTTCTCGTCTGAACCACGTCATCTGTCGTCAGGCGGAGCACCATCTTGGTTAGTTTTATTTCGTGCGTGTTATCGATATCAATCCCAATAGAGGTAAATCCGTTTAAGCCAATTTCTTCCCTGAATCTGTCTTCGTCAGAGGTTGTCGCAAAGCCGGAAGGCACCACCGACCCAAAATTTGGAGAACTCGAGTCGGTAACAACTGCATCCCCAAACGCTGCGAAGTCACTGCGGTAGCGCTGGCCACCCCCTAGCGCATCGATCTGCGGATTGTCGAAGGAATCCAGCAGGATGTCTTCCCAATCCGTTGACTCTCTCGATCGATTTCTAAATTGACGGCTCCAAGAACCATTGCTTAGTAGGCCCAGAGAGATTCTTTCAGACAACTCCCACCTGAAACCTGAAGCAAAAGAAAGCCCAAAATCCATTTCATTAGTCGTCTCCTGACTATCCCAATTATTGTCGAAGGAAAAGCGAATACGATCTGCAGTTTCCACGTCGAAATCTGACGACCGCAGTGTGTCCGGGCCATCGAATAGCTTTTTCGCTAAACCGGGGATATCTCTGGTGCCATCATCAATACCAAGAAAATCGGTATCGCCGCCGCTGTAACCACGCCCTTTATCGCCGGTCGAAATGTCGTTGTATGCGGTAGAGGTTTTGAACTCATAGAAATTCTCATTCGGGACGGCGGCCGACCGGATGTCTACCGCACCACCACTGAACTCGGCGCCGTATCTCGCAGAGTAAGTTTTTTCGACAAGGATATTGCTGGTGACTGACGGGTCGAAAAGATCGAGTGGCACGGAGCGCGATAGCGGCGTTACGCCTGGCAGGGTCGCGCCGTTGAAATATACCGTGGAGTATCGTTCACCAAGGCCACGCACAAAGAGCTTATTACCGTCGACAAGACTTAAGCCCGGTAAGCGCTTTAGTGCCTCACCGACGTTGCTATCACCGGTAATGCTAATGTCGTCTGCATCGAGGATATCGGCAATTTGCGCCGTTGCGAGCTTCTCATCCGGTATGTACTCAGCACTGACGACAACCTCTTCGACTTCACCATCCTGCGCATGGACAGCTGCACCCACAGAAAAAAACACTACAAAAGCGCAAGGCAATACGCGGTAAAACAGGTTAGCCAGCATAATTTAGGATCAGAGGTATGTTTGCACTATCAGCGGTCGTGGCCTCTGTCAGGCCCAATCGCGGTTGGCAGAAAAATTTGATTCCGCATCAGGAGACGCGGCAAGGTAGGAGAAAAATATTAAAATTTTATTTCACTTTAATGACAGCGGTTATTTTGGGCAGCCGCTGCGATAAAGCGCAAAAACCAAGGGACTTTTAAGATACAGCTCGAAGAGAAATGTACAACTTCTAGGAAAGCTTTGAATTATGGTTGATATTGCCCGCAACCATTACTCGCTCAGAAGCCGACTGCTGGGGCGGGACCTCGTGCAGAGCCCATCCGGGAAAGAGGCAAAACATGCTATTACGAGGCTTTATCGCTCTTTTCGCATTAGGAAAAACCAGCGGGCTCGGCGACTCTCCGACATCCGCAAAATAAACGAAGCTCCAAACAGACGGCCAGTGGTCATGCGGCCTGGCAAAATCGCCTTGACCGTATATTGCTCCCCAACAGCTGGTTACAAGCGGTACGAAATCATCCGTAGGGGAGTGCTCGGCGGAAAAATGACAGGCTATTTCACAGAGTTCCTGAAAAAGCGCTTCTCCAGCACGGCCCTTCTGATACATATTCCAGCCAGTGCGATGAGCTACCAGATTAGTTCCCTCAACATCTCTGCGCCCCGATTGCTTGATGACATCTTTCAAGGATTTGTTTTTATCCTCCCACCCCGAAATCGTCGCGGTGATTAACGGCAAACGCTCAGTAAAAGC
The DNA here is from genome assembly GCA_964504585.1 of uncultured Pseudomonadales bacterium. GTDB lineage: Bacteria > Pseudomonadota > Gammaproteobacteria > Pseudomonadales > UBA7434 > UBA7434. The sequence continues at coordinate 5,533 of CAZDEW010000015.1, forward strand.
CACGCTTTTAGGATGCTCCCGCAGGGGAAAACGTTTCAATTCAGCCATTTTTCTGGGATGGTATGGACAACACACTTAGCGCAAATACTTAACTAACGCATGCAAGTGGTCATTCTCCTCGATGATTTTCTGAGTCCAATCAATGATGGATGCAATCTCTTTCGCATAGTTGAGCTTCACTTGCGCTAGCTGGCGTTGCTTTACCTCACCATTAAACTCTCTTTTTGGATCTTTAGCGTAGCTTCTCGCCAGACTGCCATAGGCGGAAACAAAGTCTATACGATTGTCTTGAATCTGAAAATGCTCACTCAATTCACCAATCGTTGGCTCTGGATCCAGCAGAAATTTTTCGAAATCCAGCAACCGAACACGTGTTTGGGCACTTTCGAACCCGGAAAGAAAATAGTACATGCTCGACATCCACGAGATCGCAGCCATTTGTAACACGGAAAGCTGCGATAACATCAACGGCTCCGCGCCCGGGATATTCATCCAGTCCTGAACTCTATCTACGGCCTGGCTACGCACATCATAGACTTGCGCACCACCTAAAAACATCGCTGAGAGATAGCGCTCCAGGGTGAGGTAAATGCACAGCGCCCGCTCCTCTTTCCTTGCAGATAGAATCGGGAGAATAAGGTTATTGCAACTGCTATTCAATTTCACCAACGCAAAACTGTTCTTACTGAACGGGCGCCTGAGAGAGTTGAGAACGGCAGCTTGCATGGCCTGCATCTGAACAGAATCGATCCAGCAGGTAGGTGCACCAAGGCTTCGTTGTAAATTTGACAATGCCAGGGTTGGTAAAGGCTCGCGCAAAGGTAGGACTGATTCATGTGCAGACAGCACACGCGATAGCAGTGTGGATCCGCAATGGCCTATATGAAAGATAAATCCGGCATCGACAAGCGTATCAGCCTCGGGAAAGGAACTGCTCAGATGGTCCAGTCGACAGTCGACCAGCTGCTGTTGTGGCCGCAGTGCTCGCGCGTCCAGAAAGCTGGCGTCTCGATACACTTGCTCTTCGACATATGCCAACTTGAAGGTTTGCTGAACAACATCTACGTGAAATAGCTGCCATTCGGGCTGTGCCCATATAGACGATAAGTCAGGCTTCATTAGCGACTTACTCAATCATTCTCAGCAAGGTCAGTCTGTCCAGGTCACGGTATTAAACTAAGCCGACCTTACTCAAAGCAAAGGCCAATATTCATAACCCTGAACTCAACACGCGAGCCTGATGAGCCCGCAGCTGCGGCATTCGCAGAATCGGAGGGATTCAGAGGAACTCGCAGCCCACTGAAACCGCGCGAGAGCAGTTGTTTCGCCGGGACGCCGCTATTTTCAAAAAGATCGGTGATTGCCTCAGCCCTGCGACTCGCCAGGCGGCGGTTGTCAGCGGGCTCAGGAGCTTCGTTCGCATAGGTCGACACCTCGACCAGCAAATCGGGATTTCTCTGCAACGCGCCTGCGTAGACCATCAGCGCATCGGCATTCGCTTCAGATAGGGTGACCTCCCCTTCCGCAAAGGGGAAATCCGGCAGGGGAGCATCTAGCAGTTCGCAGTCGCGCTGGCGGATCGCCTCCTCGGATAAATCTGCATAAGCAGCCGGCAGATCGCTTGCTGCCATTGCATCGTCGGGTTTAGCCGAGACCTGCTCAATGGTTTCAACAATGCCTTGTGGCGCATCGTCTTCAGTTGTGCGCTCGCCAGAGCGATTGGCGAAACTACGCTTGGGGCCGCCGAAGTAACGATTAATCGAAAACGTCACCGCCTGCGCATCATCACTGATATGGTCATAGGTAAGACGAGCAAACCAAGCTGTGGCAGGCTGGCGATACTCGAGGCCGCCGCCCCAACTAAAAAAATTATCGTCTTCCTGACTAATTGACACGTCGCCGCTCGATTTAACGTCGAGGCTGGCATAAGCTCCGCGCAAAAAAGCATTGAACTGCTCGGAGTTCGGGTACAGGTACATGCCGCCGCCTATCGCAGAATAACTGTATTCTAACGACGCATCGCTGTTGACAAAGCTGGAGCTAATTTCTGCCTCACCCAGATCGGTGTATTCGGCCTCGACAAAAAAACGCCTGGAGATTCGATAACCCGCGAGGACTTTAAATCCTGAGCCATTTTCCTCTTCGCCAAAAAAGGCCAGTTCATCCTCTCCTTCGGGATCTAGCAATGAGAATACTCCACCTGCGCCCAGGTAAAAACACCGGGCGAAGCCCGCATTGTAGTCATCGGTAAACGGCGTACCAGTGCTCACATCGGTACTACAGTCTGTCGCTGCGAGCGCCAAAGGCGCGACTGTGTAAGCCGCACTGAACACTAACAAATTGAGCAAGCGCCGCCCATAACGCTGTAGCAGCGCAAACAACAGCAGTAGCGTGCCAGAGAGTCCAACGCTTCCACCACCGCCAGTTCCAACTTCGACTTCGCTATTAACCGCGCCAGGCTGCAAACGGTCGATAAAACCATTGCCGTCGACATCGCGGGCGGGGTCAATGAACTCTAAAAATAGAGGCTCGCCATTTGGGCGATTCGAAATATCGATAGCACCGTCAGCCCCCTGAGAGGCTCCGCTATTGGGCAATGCAGTTATCTCATCAATTATTGCGCTGATTTCGGGGAGCACTAGCGATTCCGCCAAATCTGAACGGCCGTCATCGTCACTATCGCGATCGGCAAAATCGGGCGTGCCATCGCCATCGGTATCAACCGGGGCGACAAACTGGGTCGCGTTGTGAGCGCCGTTGGGATCCGTATCGACCAGATTATCGATGCGCCCATCACCGTCGTCGTCGCTCAACAGGCCCATCTCGATGTAACCAGATTCCGCGATATCACTGATACCGTCGTTGTCGCTGTCGAGATCCAAGCAGTTTGGCAAGCCGTCATTATCAATATCTTGCCGGGAAAGATTATTTTCTATCGTGTTAGAGATGCCGTCATTGTCATTGTCAAGATCAGGACCTACGCTGCCGGAACAATCAGAAAGGTTTGAGCTATTGGCAAAACTATCAAAATCTGAATCTTGTGTTGGGTTGGCGCCGAATCGGTCGTTATCTGTATCCCGTTCCTGACTGATACCGTCATCAGTATCGGATCCTGCCTCTTCAATGGCGTCAGCTACACCATTTGATGCCGTACCTATTGCATCATTGAGGTCAAAAGACGCCGGGACCTGACTTTCGTCTAGCTCCACCTGGTCTACAGTGCCGTTATCGTTAAGCGAGAAACCATTTCTAATATCGACAATATCTTCCACGCCATTGCCATCAATATCAGAATCCGTATCGCGATAATCGGGAATTCCGTCGCCGTCGCTATTCGCGTTACTTTCAAAGGGCACTGCAACCGTTCCCTGATCGGCCTGGAAATCCACCAGGCCATCCTGCGCATCGAGATCGCCCGCAACAAACCCATCTAACACTCTTACTAAGGGATCGACCGCCTCAACCGCGTCAAAAAGCAAATCGTTATCACTGTCGAGATCCATGTAATCGGGTATTGAGTCACCGTCGGTGTCCTCCTCAATTAATGCACCACCGGCATTGGGCGTTAACTCGACCACATCGGGCAGCCCGTCATTGTCATTATCGATATCCAGATAATTCACAAGGGCATCTGCATCGAGATTCAAGGTAACCGATGATACGGTGGTGAAACGACCGTTTGGCAAAGGAACGGGTATATTCGCGATAGCATCGACCGCATCATCGAGGCCGTCGCCATCAGCATCGCCAGCAGACACAACGCCATCGAACACGGCATGTTCGCGCCGATCACTGCCAACATCGACTGCCAGTACGCCGGGGCGCGAATCGTCGTCACTGTCGACATCTCGATGGTTGGGCAAACCGTCGGCATCGATATCTGAGGGGTCGTAGCAATCGGCAATACCATTCGCATTAGCGTCGATAGCATTGTCGCAAAGCGCAAAGGCCGGCTCGAGAAAATCCTCAAGGCCATTGCTGTCCTGATCCAGCGCTGCATTAAACGCCTGTGAGAATGGATAGATGTTTACGTTTTCATTCACATCCTGAATCCAGTCATCGTCGGAGTCCCGATCGCGGTAATCAGGAATATCATCGCCGTCGGTATCCAGAGCATCTACCGGGTTTGCAATGGGGACGTTACCAAAGAGCACCGGTGGATCGCTGGCCTCGAGATAGTCGAGGATGCGATCGTTATCACTATCCCTGTCGACAAAATCGGGCAGCCCGTCCCCGTCCGTATCGAGCGGGTCGGGAAAGGTATCACCATCATCATCAGTAAAGGCGCTGTTTCCTGCGTTAAACTCAAGCGCATCGGCAATGCCGTCGTTGTCTGAATCAGCGTCTTCAGCGTTTGGCACACCGTCACCGTCTGCATCGCCGCCCAGAAACAGTGCTTCCTGCTCATCCGCTATGCCATCACCATCGGCGTCGTTGATCACGCGTACCGTGCGCTGTGCTTGCGCCTGATTACCCTCCGAATCCTCAGCCACATAGGTAACGGTATAGGTCCCGAGCTGAGTAGTATCAACACTGGCCGCCGCGTCGGCTGCCGAGGTCAGCAGAATTGGCGTGGGCGGGTCGTCCTGATCATTCTCTTCGTCAGTGGCTGTTGCACCGGCATCCACATACGCCGAACCTATCGGTACCCAGACTGTAGTCTCTGCCGGATTGACCAGCGTCACGACAGGCGGCAGGTCTGTCACCGTGAGGATTCTTTGCGCCGTAGATTCATTACCATCTGAGTCGGTAACTGAATAGGTAATCGAATTGACGCCGGCTACGTTCAAGTTAATTGAACCCGGCAAATCATCGCTTACTGACGCACTAAGATCACCATCCTCTGTATCGGATGCACCTGCGCCAGTGTCAATGTATGGCCGCGAAATCGCACCTGAGATCCCGACCCTCAAACTGGTAGCGATACCGAGGTAGTCGGGATTCGCGTTAACGGTGATGACTGGCGAATCGTTGGTAACGGTCACCTGACGCTGCGCCTGAACGCGGTTACCGTCGCTGTCTTCGGCGGTATATATGACGGTATACACACCCGCGACGGACGTATCGACTGCGCCGGGCAGGTTATCGGTAACGGTGACCACGGTACCGGGATCGGCATCATTGTCATCCTGCTCGTCGGTCACCGTGACGCCATCGTCGACATAGCTATCGTTAATACCAACCGATACATTGCCATTGGTTACCGTGATCACAGGCAGTTCATCGACGGCGATAACGTTGACAGTGCGCTGCTGGGTAACGATCGGATTACCGCTGGCGTCGTTGATGCTGTAGTCGATAGGAAATGAGCCAAGCGCGCTGCTATCAAACGACGCCGGATCGACAACAACCTGGGCGCTTATATCGTTGCCTGATGCATCGAGCGCCGAGAAGCCCGGCTCGTTGTAGGCTTCATTCTGCTCGATAAAAAACGGATTCAAACCTTCGAGCGTGATCGACTGAGCGGCCGCGGACTGTGGCAGGAAGGCCAGCGCGCCACCCATCGACAGCAGCAGTGCGGATTGTTTCTTCGTGAGAAGTCGTTTCATTTCATTATTTTCCAGAAATTCTGCCTGTAACAAGCTGTTACGATCCGACAGCAAGCATCAAAATTTGCTTTGCAATTCAGTGCCTAACCTTAGTTCAATCAGCCTCCTCACGCCACAGGAACCGGTCAAGTTGCCGGTGAAATAAGGTATCGGCAGACCATGCTGATCAGCGTGACCAAAAGACGCCATCAGCTCACCCGGTTAAGGCGCCTCGTTGCAATGACTCGGAGCAGCCCGAAGCAGGGAACCCCCCGAAAAACTATTGTCTAAGCCCATCAAAAGTAGCCTATTATTAATGGTATACTGTTCGTTTTTGAATCGCTTTTTAGGCTCCTGACGGGAAAGCACCATTGGACTTCCAAACAATAAAATTTGTATTGATTTCAGGCATTTTGTACGGCCTTTTCCATCTTGGCTACAACAATGTTCCCGACGACTTCTTACGAAAATCGCTCTATCCGACCGTTATTGGCCATCCAGCCGCAAAGGTCATCAATACCATCACGCCCGACAGAAATGCCGTCGTGCACGAGAATAAAATCAGCTCGCGCAAGGCAATCCTCAATATTGTCCGCGGATGCGATGGTTCCGGGGTGTGGTTCATGCTGATGGCAGCGGTGCTCGGCTTTGGTGCCAGATTCAAATCCTTGCTAGTCGGTATACTGCTTGGCACCGTGGTGGTCTACCTCATTAATCAGATCAGGATCATTGGCCTGTTCTATCTGGTCGAATGGAAGCGCCATTTATTCCCCGTGGTCCACACCTATTATGCGCCCACGTTGATCATACTGCTGATCGCGGGCTTCTTTTTATGGTGGACCCAGTGGTCGATGAAACAGGATCGTGCGGCAAGACCCGAGGCGCAAGCACAGGGACAGAGCTAACCGCTGCCCGCGCCACCGGCCAAACCGTTATTAACGGACGCAACGCCAGGCGCAGCGCTAGAATAAAAACGCCACACCAAGGCGAATCAAGAGAACATCGACAATGAACGCCAAAACACTTTATATCCGCTTCTTTATCGCGTTCCTGGTATGGGCCGGACTCTCAGTGCTCGGCTACTTCCATGGCATCAAACTGATCAAACTCTTTGAGCCCTACTATGTTGCCGTCGTCGAGACAGCGCATCCCAACTACGAGGCGAGAATAGACTACGACGACAATCCTACCGAACCCTACATCGAGCTTTATGTCACCGCGGTGAAACCCATACCCTATGCGCCGGGCAAAGCGGTGCCCGCTGGCCAAACCATCGGGCCAACCAAGATCACCACGTTTCACACCATGGTCCCTCTCATTATTTTTGCTGTGATCGTGCTGGTCTGGCCGGTAAAGTCAGTCGCTGAATACCTTCTGCTACTTGCGATAGCTATCCCTGGGCTGCTGATTGTGACGGGGGTCACTTCACCCTTTCAAATGCTCGGGCTGCTCGATACGGCCTTTATCAGCGCTGCGGCGCAAATAGGCTACGAGTATGAATCGGGCGCGTTTGCGTGGATGAAATTTACTGAGGGTGGTGCGAGATGGCTCATACCCGTGCTGACGGCCATACTGTGTGGCTGGATAGCAAACCGAGTCGGCCGACGCTGGGCAAAATCGCAAAAAAGCGCGTAGGCTCTAGCTTTTAATTCCTGACACTCACCGGTCGGTGCTGTCCTCAGAGGATTGGGCATCTTCGATATCGCGGCGATTTTCTACTTTGATGTCGCCGCTAACGACCTGCCAGAAGTTGCCAATTTTCTTCGCCAGATCAAGACCCATCGATCGTTCAGCGCTCGGGCCCTCGGCCGGGAAAAAGGTTTTGATATCGATGCCAAGGATTTTTTCGTACTTGCGAATGGTTCGTTTACTGTGGACCAAGAGCAGCACTTTCCAACCGAAGTGGTAGCCGAGCATCAGCATTCCAATGGCCTTCTCGAGCTCCTCAAGGGAGCCTGAAAAAGACGCCACGGCGAGGCCCGCCTGATCAAAAGCCTCAGCCTTTTCAGCCTCTGTGAGCTTTGCAAGCGCAGCAATATTTTTCTGTAATCGGCTATCGTCTTGCTCAGACATTACTCAACTTTCAATCATACTTCGATGGTCAACCGTGCTGCACAGAGCACTAACCCAGCATTGCACGAGCTATCAGTATAGCGATTCGTATTGTTATCGGCGCAGCGAATTTGACCCAGCCTCCACAGAGCAGAACTATTCACGATGGAACAACGGGGCGCTGCCGGGCACGGCGCATTCTGGTATCCTGCGCGTGCAGAGACCGCCGTACGACACCAGTTTTGGCGACTCAGTCAGGTAACTCAACCTGGCAGCTCATTCTGGCAACCAACCCAAGCATCAGGATTATGGACGCTTTTTCAACCACACTCACTTTTTTCGCCATCACCCTGCTCGTTTCGAGCTGGATTATGCTGATTTTCGCCGCAACCAGCGATGACTTTACCTGGGGTCTGTTCTCGGTGTTTTTGCCGCCAATTGCGTACATCTACGGCCTGTACAAGTGGGAACTCGCGGGCGACTCAATCAAGGCAGCGATTCTGGGTTTTGCAGTTCTTTTTATCGCCCAACTCGTATAAGTTGGACTGCATTGGCGCAGCGGTGAAGGGGCGTATAGATCGCATCAAAGCGCCCCGCTAAGGACCCGCCCTTACTCGAGAGCGATCAGACTCTCACGACGCTCTGAAATTTTTCTCGCTGGGCAAACGCCCAAACAAACCATTCCTCCCGCAAGTCTTCTAGTCTCTCAGAACTTCCGCAAAGGCCAAATTATTGAACGCGGTTTGAGCGTGGGCTAGCCACTAGGCTATTGGTTGAGTACTTGGGCTACTGGTTGTTTTAGCGCCTGGAATAGCGCTTAGAGTAGTGCTTGCCTGCAGCGAACCCGATAGCCACCAAGAAAGATGCCCCAGCGCAAACCCGGCAGCTTGATAGGCGATCGGCCATAGCAACAAAAACCGAGCCCCTGAAAACCAAAAACGCACCGGACTGCTCATCTCGGTGCGTTTACACTTTCGGCTATTTCCCTCCTGGGCTATCGTCAATCCTTGTCGATATACCTTGGCGCCGACGTCAGAACAGCCTCAATTTCACCGAAGATCCCTGCGCACATTTTCCGGTCAATCCTGCTACTTTCGTAGTCGACCAAGAATCCTTTCGTTGTGCTTTCGTCCCTGACTTACGGTGATGATTACCTGACAGTGATAGTTAAACTTTAGAACAGGTTCACAATTTCTCAAGCAAAAAATCAGTTTTCTTGAGGCTGAAAGCACTGAATGCCACGGCATCCGAAGCAAGGTGAAACGGGCAGGCTGACAGCTTGTAGTTAACGAGACCCTTGTAGTTGACGACATCAGAGCGCCGCCCCACACACTAATAAAATAGAAGCCTAACCCAGCTGCTAGAACGGAATATCGTCATCCCAGTCGTCGCCAGCGGCGACAGGCTGCGGTGCGGGCGCATTGGATGCTGACGCTGGAGACGGCGTAGAAGCCGATTGGCCGCCGAATCCGCCACCCATCTGGCCGCCGCCCATCTGACCACCACCTCGACTATCGAGCATCTGCATCTCATTACCAACGATTTCGGTGGTGTATCGATCCTGCCCGCTTTGATCCTGCCACTTGCGAGTGCGCAGCGAGCCCTCGACGTAAACCTTTGAACCTTTCTTCAAGTATTCACCCGCAATCTCCGCAAGGCGATTGAAAAACACCACCCGGTGCCACTCGGTGCGCTCCTGCTGCTCACCGGTATTCTTATCTTTCCAGCTTTCACTGGTTGCCACACTGACATTGGTGATCGCTGCGCCCGCGCCTGAAAACCGCGTCTCAGGGTCACCACCACAGTTCCCCACCAATATTACTTTGTTAACGCCACGCGCCATATTGCACTCTCACTTATCACTAATCGTTATCTTTAATCTGAGCCAAAACAGGCCCCGCGCCTGAATATTCAAACCGCGATCTGAGGCTCAAGATTTTATCCGATTGCCGCCCAATGCTCCAGCGACTGCCCGCATATACCCCTCTTTTATCGAAGCGGCACGAACTGAAATTCGGGGTCTGACCCCGCCGCCTGCCCCGCAGGCCCTGATCATCGAGCAACGCTACTGAGAATGCCCACATGTACCCTTATTTCTGGTGGATGTGCCATTTAAAGTAAGGGGTCTGACCCCGAGCCCTTTGCCGGGCGGAGAGCAAATCACTATACTGTGCGGCTGCCCGGAAGGCCGCAAAACACGATTTTGAAGCACCTGAAGCCCCCTATCCTCGTATCTACTCCACCCACCCACTCGCAGGGCATTGATAAGCAAAACCGCATTGGCACTTGACGTATATGGATTCTATAGAAGTTCGCGGCGCACGCACGCATAACCTCAAAGGCATCGACCTGACTCTGCCGCGAGACAAACTGATTGTCATCACAGGTTTGTCTGGCTCAGGCAAATCCTCACTCGCCTTCGACACCCTCTACGCGGAGGGGCAGCGACGTTACGTCGAATCGCTATCAACCTACGCCAGGCAATTTTTGTCGCTCATGGAAAAGCCCGATGTGGAGCATATTGAAGGTCTATCACCGGCAATATCCATCGAGCAGAAATCCACGTCGCACAATCAGCGTTCAACCGTCGGCACGCTCACGGAAATCTATGATTATCTGAGACTGCTGTTTGCACGGGCAGGCACACCGAGGTGCCCGGAACATGGCGAGCCGCTGGAAGCACAAACCGTGAGCCAAATGGTCGACACCACGCTCGCGCTGCCAGAGGGCAGCAAAATCATGCTACTCGCTCCGGTTATCAAAGATCGCAAAGGTGAGCATCTGAAGCTGATCGACAAGTTAAAGCAGGAAGGCTTTGTTCGTTTACGGGTCGACGGTGAAGTGCACGACATCGATGACGTGCCCGCGCTTAAGAAAACCCAGAAACACACCATAGAGGTTGTCGTCGATCGTTTCAAAGTCCGCGACGACCTCAAACAGAGAATCGCCGACTCCCTGGAAACCGCGCTAAAACTCTCTGAAGGGCTTGCCACGATCAATTTTATGGACGGCGCGCAAGACGACATCCTGTTCTCTGCCAACTACGCTTGCCCAATCTGTGGCTACAGCATTGGCGAACTGGAACCCCGGCTGTTCTCCTTCAACAACCCAGCCGGCGCCTGCCCCAGTTGCGACGGACTCGGCGTGCGCCAGTTTTTTGATCCGGATCGCGTCGTCCAGTATCCGGACGCAAGTCTGGCAGAGGGCGCTATTCGGGGCTGGGACAAGCGCAGCATTTACTACTTCCAGCTGCTCACTTCTCTCGCTGACCATTTTGGCTTTGATATCAACGCGCCATTCGAAAAACTCAGCAAGAAACACAGGGATATTCTTCTCTATGGCAGCGACGAGGACATCCGCTTTTCCTATATCAATGATCGTGGCGACGTTTATCAACGCACGCATCCCTTTGAAGGAATTATCAACAACCTGGAGCGACGCTTTCGCGATACGCAGTCGCAGTCTGTGCGGGACGAACTTGCGAAATTCATCAGCACGCAGCCCTGCGACGCCTGCGGCGGCTCAAGATTGCGTGAGAGCGCACGCAATGTCTTTGTGGATGACCTAACGATTGCAGATATCACTGCGATGTCCGTCGAGGGTGGTTTCACTTACTTTAAAAAACTTAAGCTCAAGGGGAAGCGCAAACAGATCGCCGACAAAATTGTTAAGGAGATACAGGATCGCCTTGAGTTTTTATTCGATGTCGGGCTCAACTATCTGACCCTTGATCGCAGCGCCGACAGCCTCTCTGGCGGGGAAGCGCAGCGCATCCGCCTCGCCAGTCAAATTGGCGCCGGACTGGTCGGCGTTATGTATATTCTGGATGAGCCCTCTATTGGCCTTCATCAACGGGATAACGAAAGACTGCTTAAAACACTCACGCGACTGCGCGATATGGGCAATACCGTCATTGTTGTCGAACACGACGAAGACGCTATTCGCGCCGCCGATCATGTCGTCGATATCGGGCCCGGCGCAGGCGTGCACGGTGGTACCGTGGTCGCAGAGGGAAGCTGCAAACAAATCATGCAGCAAAAGGCGTCTATCACAGGCGCCTACCTGTCGGGCAAGAAGCAAATAGCCGTCCCCAAAACCCGCCATGCGTTTAGCAAGGGCAGTGAAATTTCCCTGCAAGGTGCCAACGGCAACAATCTGCAGTCCGTCGACATCTCAATCCCTCTGGGACTTATGACCTGTGTGACCGGCGTGTCCGGTTCGGGCAAATCAACATTGATCAACGGCACGCTATACCCTGCTGCTGCCGCTGCACTCAACGGCGCCAAGACACTGAAACCCCAGCCCCACACCAGCATCGACGGCCTGGATCAACTGGACAAGTGCATCGACATCGATCAAAGTCCAATTGGACGGACACCCCGCTCAAATCCGGCTACCTATACCGGCATCTTCACCCATATCAGGGAGCTGTTTGCTGGCACCCAGGAAGCACGCGCTCGTGGATACAAACCGGGGCGATTTAGTTTCAACGTGAAGGGCGGCCGCTGCGAGGCCTGTCAGGGCGATGGCGTGACCAAAGTCGAAATGCACTTTTTGCCCGACATCTATGTCGCCTGCGATGTCTGCAAAGGCAAACGATACAACCGGGAGACATTGGAAGTTACCTACAAAGGGAAGACCATCTCTGATGTACTGGAAATGACCGTAGAGGATGCGCAGGCGTTTTTCAGCTCGATACCACCTATAGCGAAGAAGCTGGATACACTTATTCAAGTTGGTCTAGGCTACATCTGCCTTGGCCAGGCTGCAACGACGCTGTCAGGCGGGGAAGCACAGCGAATAAAACTGGCCAAAGAACTTTCCAAACGCGACACCGGAAAGACCTTGTATATTCTGGATGAACCCACGACCGGACTACACTTTGCCGACATACAGTTATTGTTAGATGTGCTCCACTCGCTACGCGACAAGGGTAATACTATCGTGATCATTGAGCACAATCTCGATGTAATCAAGACCGCGGACTGGATTATCGATCTTGGGCCCGAGGGCGGCTCAGGCGGTGGCGAGATTATTGCGGCAGGAACACCAGAGAAGGTCGCTAAAATCAAGAAGTCTCACACAGGTCGCTTCCTGCAAAGCATGCTGGCCTAGCGGTTAATGACGTCTAGCAGCCTTTCACCTAAGGCATCGGCGATTGCGGTCATGCCTTTATAGGCAAGCTGTTCCTGAGTAAGCGCTCGCAGTGCTTCAAGCAATGCAGAGTGGGCATTAGTGCGAAGCAAAAAATCGTCCACGGGCTCTATTGTCACCAGTATCGAAAAAACAATCGCATCGTCAACCGGCAGTTTAAAAAGGCATTGGCGCTCTACGCGCAGGTACAACGATTCGAATGCCTCCATGTCTGTGCCAGCGCCATTAGCGGACGCTCGCACAGAGACATTATCCGGAAAAATAGCGAGTTCGGGATGCGACTTAATCGCCCAGTTCCCTCTGGTAAAGATTTTTTGATGCGACAGCCTGTCCAGCAAACGTTTAATCGTACCGGCCATCGCTGCGTTTAAGTCCGGCACTGGCGCATGTAAATACTCGAGACGCTTCCCCAGACTACCCTGCAAAGACCACCCACTAGGCGCGCAAAGTGATGCTGCGGCCAGATAATGAGAATCGCCGCCTGGCAGAAGAATGCATATATCCTCGCATACGCTCAGACTTAGTTCCCACAGTATTTGACCCGAACCGCACGTTTCGGCACCCGGTACTTCCAGACCCTCGCCACGCATAAACTCAGCGAGAGACCGTTGTGCAGCATAAGATTCCGGAAGCGACTGAGATACGACATCGAAACCGTGCGATTGCTTCAGTGCAATTTTATTCTGGTAATGGGCACTGCTCTGAACGGCTGGGGTAAATACCGCAGCAGGCTCGATGGGCGTTAGGCCGATGTCGAGAAATCCGGCGCCGGTTAAGAATGGTGGATCAACAAACACTGTATTAACCGATATCCGCCAGTTGCAAGCAGCGCATTAGACAGGAATACGGGAAAAGGTGTCTCGCACGCGGCCATTTGTCAAAAGATAAACCAGACAGTAGCCGTAGGCGACCAGTAACAGTATGCCAATGTTGCCAGGCTCTCCACCCATGAAAAAATAGTAAACCATCTGCGCCATCAGTTGCGATACCACGGCGATCATTAATATCAGTCGTCCGTTCATCCAAAGGCGACTTAAGGAAGAACCAAGATTTCTCCGATTTTTCAACAGCAGAAACAGCATCAGCGCTGCAGGCATACAAGCCGCAAACTCCCATAGACTGGTGGCTTGCAGAAACGACAGGTCCAGATCCTTAGCGCGAACACCACCACCTCTGCCCCGCGAGGATAACAACGTCAAAGGCGCGTAGATTAACTGGCGACAGAGAAATACGGCGAGAATATAGAGCGACAGCCCGGGCTTCACTGCGCCATTTTCATCCAGATCGTTGATCGTATAGGTCATTTCAGTATTAATTTTCAGTTTTGCGCTCGAGAAAAAGAAAGCAAAAAGATCAATCAGCTCTGTATTTCAGTAACGCCTTCCAAAACCGGAACAGGGAGGAACTTCAAGCCGCTTTCAGGCACTAAGTCGGGCGATCATCAATCCGCAACATCTCCGTGCGAGGCAGGGGACCTCTGATTTATTCTCTGATGGCCGAGACAGAGAATAAATCAGAGGTTCCCTAGATCTTTGCACTCGCATCGGGGTATGATCAATCCGGACCCACTCCATAAAAAAACCTGCCATGACAGAATTTCAACTTCTAGCCCAAACAATCATTCAATGGAGCGCCGTTACCCTACTGCTTGCGCTCGGCCTCGGCATTCTTTACCTAATTGTTATCTATATTATAGATGTTACACAGACTCGGCACACCATACGACGCAATTACCCCGTTGTCGGCCGCTTTCGCTATTTCTTCGAACACCTCGGCGAGTTCTTCAGGCAGTACTTCTTTGCCATGGATCGCGAGGAGCTGCCCTTCAATCGTGCTGACCGCTCATGGGTTTACCGTGCCGCCAAGAAAGTCGATACCACCATCGCATTCGGCTCAACTCGCCCTCTGAATCAGGAGGGCGACTCGATTTTTCTAAACAGCCCCTTCCCTACGCTCAGCAAGGACATTGCGGAGCCGCGCCGGATTACGATTGGCGAAAAGAGTTGTAGGCAACCCTACACCACCGGATCACTCATTCATGTGAGCGCCATGAGCTATGGCGCGATCTCAGAACCCGCCGTTCGCGCCCTCTCTAAAGGCGCCAAAAAAGCTGACATTTGGCTGAACACGGGTGAAGGCGGACTGTCACCCTTCCATCTCGAGGGCGGCTGCGACCTTGTTTTTCAGATAGGAACTGCCAAGTACGGCGTACGTAATGAAGCAGGCCAACTCTGCGATGAAAAACTCAAACAAATCGCCGCACATGATCAGGTCAAAATGTTTGAAATAAAAATGAGTCAGGGCGCCAAACCTGGTAAGGGAGGCATTCTTCCCGCCGCCAAGGTAAATGAAGAAATCGCGAAGATAAGAGGCATTCGCGCCAATGAGGCATCGATTAGCCCCAACGGCCATGAAGATATCCACAGTCCAGCCGATCTGCTCGACATGATCGCCAGAATCCGCGAAGTGACCGGCAAACCCGTGGGCTTCAAAATGGTAGTCGGGCAGCTAGGTTTTTTTGATTTACTGTTCGAGGAGGTGCATCGCAGAGGGGCTGCGTCGGCACCGGATTTTATTACCATTGACAGCGCTGATGGCGGTACAGGAGCGGCACCACAGCCCCTTATGGATTACATGGGTATTCCCTTACAGGAGAGCCTGCCGCTGATCGTCAACAAGCTTCACGAGTACGGGCTCAGAGACAGAATTCGAGTCATCGCCGCTGGAAAGCTCATCACGCCCGGGCGCGTTGCCTGGGCTATCGCAGTCGGCGCTGACTTTGTGGTCACGGCTCGCGGCTTTATGTTCGCACTCGGCTGCATACAGGCATTGCAATGTAATAAGAATACCTGCCCAACCGGTATCACCACGCATGATCCGGATCTGCAGCGCGGACTGGTTGTGACGGACAAAGCCGAGCGCGTCGCAAACTACGCACAGAAAATAGAATACGGCGTTGGGCTGATCGCTCACTCCTGCGGTGTTTCGCACCCTCGCGAAATTGGTCGCGAACACGTGAGGACAATTATCCACAGTGGCAAGTCAATACCGCTGACCGAGCTGCACCCCGTTCCGGCAACTAGAACAGAGTTTACGGGGCAGACCTAAGGGCCAATTTGGATTATGTTGACCTGCAACTTTGACAACAGCTTTGCGCAGCAATTGCTGCCCCACTCACTGGGCACAGCCTGCCAACCGGAACAAGCCAGCGAACCCCGACTGGTTTATCTTAATGAAACTCTGGCCCACGATCTGGGACTTCTCAGCAAACAGAGCGCCAGCCAGCAGCGCGAGCTAATCGCAGAGTATCTGAGCGGCAATCGCCCTATAGACGGCGCCTCGCCGATTGCACAGGCCTATGCAGGCCATCAGTTCGGACAATTCAATCCGCAGCTAGGCGATGGTCGCGCTCTTATTCTTGGCGAACACGTCACCGCGCAAGGCAACCGCATAGATATCTGCCTTAAAGGCTCAGGCAGAACACCCTATTCACGTGGCGGTGATGGTAAGGCCGGTATAGGACCGATGCTACGCGAAGTACTCATTGCCGAAGCAATGCATGCACTGGGAATACCTACCACCCGCAGCCTCGCTGTGGTGAGTACAGGCGATCTGGTATTCCGCAATCAGGCTAGCGCAGGCGCGGTGCTCACGCGTCTGGCTTCAAGCCATATAAGAATTGGTACGTTCGAGTTTCTCGCAGCCAGACGCCAGACTGAAGACTTGCGCGCACTGGCAGACTACACGATCGCACGGCACCACCCGGACCTGCTTGAGCGTCAAGATCGATACCAGGCTCTACTGCGAAAAACCATCGACATTCAGGCGCACACAATAGCAAAGTGGATGGGAGTAGGATTTATTCATGGGGTCATGAACACGGATAATATGTTGATTAGTGGCGAGACCATTGATTATGGGCCCTGTGCCTTCATGGACAGTTACAGCACTCGTGCAGTTTTCAGTTCAATCGATCACGGCAGCCGATATGCTTATGGAAACCAGGCTGCGATTGCCCAGTGGAATCTAACTCGCTTCGCCGAAACCCTGC
Source organism: uncultured Pseudomonadales bacterium (assembly GCA_964504585.1). Taxonomy (GTDB): domain Bacteria; phylum Pseudomonadota; class Gammaproteobacteria; order Pseudomonadales; family UBA7434; genus UBA7434. Next base: position 22,318 of record CAZDEW010000015.1, read on the forward strand.
TACCACTGATTCAGCAAGAAACCACATCGTCGCATGAAGCCGCGATAGAAATTGCGAGCGAGCAGCTGCGTGCTTTTGAACAGCAGTATAAAAACCAGTGGCTGGCAGTCTTCCGTGCCAAACTAGGATTTTCAAAGGATCAGAGCTCTGACAACGATGCACGAGTAGAAGCGGACATCGCGCTGATTAATCAGTACCTGAATATTCTGGAGTCAACTAAGAGCGATTTCACCAACAGCTTTAGGCTGCTCTCCAGTGCAATCGATGGAGAGCCACAGAGCGTGGACGCGCAGTTTTTGCAAACGGCTCCCGCGCAAGACTGGCTTGAAAACTGGCGTGCAAGTCTCAAAAATTCAGGCCAAGACTCCGCAGAAATCAGTCAGTCCATGAATCAAATCAACCCCGCGGTAATCCCTCGCAATCAGCTGGTCGAGATCGCTCTGGATGCTGCCGAAAATCAGGGGGACACTTCCCTGTTCGAATCCCTGCTGGCAGAAATTACCGACCCCTATCGCGAGCGCGACGCTGACGACCCGATTACCAAACCGGGTAGCGCCAGTTTTTATCGTAGCTTCCAGACTTTTTGCGGAACCTGAATCAGTCTCGAGCGATCGCGGCGAAGCGATCGATGATTTCGTATTACAGCGCGTTCTTCTATAATCCCCCTCCCACCAACTTTGACGCATCAAAACGCTATGAGAAAAAACACCCTAATCACTGGCGCGAGCTCCGGGCTCGGTTATGAAATGGCACTGCAACTCGCGAGCAAGGGCTATAACCTGGCACTGTGTGCCCGGCGCATTGAAAATCTTGAAAAACTCCAGTCTGAGATACTGCAGAAATATCCCTCGACCAAAGTCAGCATACGAGCGCTAGATGTTAACGATCACGATGCCGTTTTCGAAGTGTTCAAACAGTTTAAAAGCGACCTTGGCGGACTCGATCGCGTGATCGTCAACGCTGGGATGGGGAAAGGCGCCTCGGTTGGCACCGGATATTTCTACGCCAACAAGCAGACCGCCATCACCAACTTCGTTTCGGCACTCGCCCAGTGTGAAGCTGCGCTGGAAATTTTTAGAGAACAGAATTCCGGCCATCTGGTTACGATCTCATCCATCAGCGCCGTGCGCGGCTTCCGGCGAGCAATGACCGTGTATGCCGCGACCAAGGCAGCACTGACGTCGATGAGCGAAGGCATGCGTATTGACCTGATGGGCACGCCAATCAAGGTATCCTGCGTGCACCCCGGCTTCATCCGCAGCGAAATTAATGAAAAGGTAAAAGCCGTACCTTTCATCGTCGATACCGACGTTGGTGTTCGCGGCATGATAAAAGCCATTGAAAGTGAAAAAGCGAACGCCTTCACCCCAGCGTGGCCCTGGGCATGGTTACACTATCTGATGCGAATCGCACCAGCCAGCATGCTGAAAAACATGAGCTAGAGAATTGCTACAACGCGCAACAGGTCAGACTTGAACCGACTAGTCCGCTACCGCGTTTTTCTCTGACCTGTTGACACCAACGATCAGGACCGTCGCCAGAACGCCTATCAGCAAGCCCTGCCAGGGCTCAAACAAACACAGACTGATTGCAGTCAGAAGCATCACGCCTCGCTCGACGGCATCTTTTGCCTTGTCCATTGCGACACCGGCACAGGCAAAACCCGTCAATGCCAGCGTCATCATCAATGCAATTCCAAGCAGAGGTTTTAGCAGCGTGATCAGCGGTAAAAACATAAACAGTATTGGAAAATTAAATACGTAATACGACGAGATACCGTCAAAGACAGAGTCCATCTCTTCTCGCCCTTTGGCCCAGCGCTGTACAACGACGACATGAACACCCGCCCATAGCGCGCCCTGCGTCGGAAAAAACGGCGCGGTAATAGCCATAATCACATTTCGGATTCCAATTGAAATATGAGAGCGCGTATTATCGCGTTCGATTTTTTCGTCGGGGCGCGCAGGCTCAGCTGCCTTGTAAATCTCTTCGCCCGTAACCAGATCCCCGAATAGAATGACATAGGTAATCAGCGCCAGCGGAAGACACTGGAGATACAGCGAAAAATCCGGCCAGCCAATCGCAAATGGCGAAGCTTTGGACCAGAGGTCGCCGAGTGGCAGCAGCAAGATACCCCATTCAATGTCGTAAACGATCTCACCGGTAAAATAGCCAACTAATCCAGCTATGACGAAACCGGGCAGCAGTCCAAGGCTTATGAGTACGCGAGCGAGAGAATTCGTTTGCGCCATCTTTTGCAAAGGCACAGAGAATGCCAAAAGTAGAGAGATCACCAGCGCTGTGACGGCCGCGTAAGTCTGGGTAACAAAAACATTGTCCTCTGCGGCAAAATCAAAGATCTGCAGAAACGCGGCAAGCGCTGCACCCAGAATAATCCCGCCTTTGAGTACATCCGGCACAATCTTGACCAGACGGCCACCCAACCCCGTCACGCCCAGCACTAACAATAGGATCGCAAAGTCTATCGATAACGCGGCCATGGCCTGAAAGCGCGCGGTCGGATCATCAAACGAACCTCCCAGAACAAAGACCAGGGCAAAAGGCAAAGCCGGCGTAATCCACCCTGGCGAATAAGGCTCCCCAAAAAGCATCCAGCTGGTGGATAGCAAAATCGATTGGATCATTGAAAAAGCGATAGCCTCTTCAAAGGTCAATCCAAAATACGCCGTTAGCACAGGAACCAGTGCCGCACCCGTCGCCGCAGCAACGGCGAGCCCCTGCAAAAACTCCGGCAAACAGAATCGTGTATGAATAAAGGGAATGCGGATAGTAAACATTCCCCAGCGAATGCCGGGCTGTACGTCGCCACTTTTTCTCTCGAGGGCCAATTCAGCCTCCTGTTTTTTTAATTTGAGGGCAAAAGACGCGAGCTTTTAGCAAACACCAGGTAGCTCAACGACAGCTGTCAACCGCTGAACCTTTACCAAGGCCATGGTTTTACGCTTGCGTTAGAGCAACATGATACGCCACTGCGAGCAAAAAGGCTTCTAACTTCTACTTTACGACCAAACTCTTTGGCGGAGCGTTAAGAGCTCGCAAATATGGAATGCTTTGTTTCAGGAAGCGCCGACATTCGTTTGCAGTGCAGCGGCCCGGTGAGTCACTCGGCCCTTATCGATGTAATCCATAGCATCACCTATACTGGTAAACATTCGGGTTTCGCTTACCAAGCAGTCGATTCCCTGTTTACGAATAGCATCTCGCACTGGTCCAATTGCACCAACCAAACATAACTTGACGTCATCGGCGGTGAGTCGTTGTTCAAGTTGCTGCAACATCAGCAAGCCGCTCACATCAACAGAATTGATTGACTCCGCCTCTATCAGAATATAGTCGAGCTCATTGAGATTTCTCTGTTTAAGTCGTTCATTGAGGCCAGAAACAAAAAGGTCCTTGTTGGCGAAGAACAGAGGCGCATCAAAGCGGAACAAGAGGACGTCGTCACGCACCCTCGCGTCCGGGAAACGCGTGATATTGCGGTAGAGCGAACCATCATCAATCGCACCCAACTCCGTCATATGGGGACTTGCCGCCTGGTGGATCACCATAAAAATCGAGAGCGCCACGCCAACCAGCAGTCCGACTTGAATGTTGATAAGCAGCGTTGCCATGAAAGTAACCATGCAAATCGCAAACTCGGTTCGCTCGGCTTGAGCCAGTGCAAGCATGCCCCGCCAATCGATAAGACCAAGAACCGATGCAACCACAATCGCTGACAACACTAATTTAGGAATTGGAAACGCGTTGAACAGCGGAGTAAAGAAGAGCAGAACAAGAAGAATAAAGACAGCCGAGAAAATCATGGAGTAAGGTGTTCGGGCTCCGGAATCCCTAAAAACTGCGCTGCGAGAAAAGCTAGCGCTCACTGGAAAAGCGTGAAACAAACCTCCCAAGGTATTGGCAAAACCTACAGCAACCAACTCCTGACTGGGCGCGGCCGTTATTTTATCGGCCGGGCTCTCTACCGATTTGCAAATTGACATGGTCCCCACATAACCCATCAAAGCAACGGTAAATGCGAGTGGCAACAAGCTCACCACGCGCTCTAACGTAACGACGGGCAATCCAAAAGGCGGAAACCCCGAAGGCAACTCTTGCACGGTCGCGATACCGTAAGCACTGATATCGAATACGCCGGCCAGAAACATCGAGGCGATCATCAGCATCAGCGGCCAGGGCAATTGCTTCTTTATTCTCTTTCCAAGAAACAGAAGAACAACGGCAATAGAACCCAACGTCAGGACGACTAAATTCCAGCGCTGAAACGATGAGAGCAAAGAGAGCAGCATCTCAAGCGCATTTTGGCCTTCCATCTCTACACCCAATAGATTCTCGAATTGACTGATGGTGATAGAAATCGCTGCCGCTGAGATATAGCCAACAATAACCGGATAAGACAAAAAATTAGCGATAAAACCCATTTTGGCCAGACCAAATACGGCCTGGATAAGCCCAACCATCAACGTAAGAAGTATCGCCAACTCCACGTACTCGCCCGTACCCGAGTCAGCGAGCATACTGAGGCCCGTGATGATAAGGATCGAATCGAGAGCCACAGGACCGATGGAAATTTTATTCGAGGTCCCCAGCAGCGCATAGATAACAGGCGGTATCACGGTTGCATAGAGGCCAAATATGGCGGGCAAACCTGCGACCATCGCGTAGGCCATGCCCTGCGGAATCAATAAGAATGCAACGGTTATCCCCGAGACCAGGTCATCACGCAGGCTAGCCCTCGTGTATCCGGGCAACCAACGCAGCCCCGGGAAAAATCTTTCAAACATAAATGTCGCCCAGAAACTATTATTTTTGTCTATCGTATCACACTACTGTTTTGCGCCTGCGATGAATAATTAGCCAAGGCAGAAAAACATTATTCAGATTGCGCACGAAAATGAAACCAGCTGCAGGCTAATCGTTTCGTATAAGCCCGGTATAACAAGAACATCTGTTAAGCTCGTCACCTTTACGCATCGGTCAAGCCCTTCGCTAACAAAGTTTTACCCTTATCTCTACACTTTAAAGAGGACTTTTAGAAAAAAGGAATTCTAGAAAAGCCGCTCATTACACAATGGATTGAATGTTATGGGGTGGGATCCTCGAACAGCCATCGATAATCTTGCAACACCAAGCAAGATTAACCTATTACTCGCTGCCTACTTACTCGCGATTATGTTGGTCGCGGGCTCGCTTATTTCTACCCATCACTTTTCCTCGCTAGCAATCAAGCAGGAAGATAACGGTGCGGAGCTCATTAACAAAAGCGGCAGACAGAGAATGCTCTCGCAAAGGATACTGCGCTACGCCCAGCTGACCGACACTGATCCCTCGCCCTTCAATCTCGGCACCTTGGAAAATGCACTGAGCGACTTTAGCATTGCACACCAGGAATTACTGGCACTCGCAAACGAAACACCGCAAATCGCAGATATTTATCTGAGCGCCACCGGTAGCGAGGAAACGCTAGACGCGCAGTCGCGGCGCTTCATCACTCAAGTAGAGTATCTACTCGAGGCTGACGATCAGAATGAACGTGATCAGGCCTATGCCGCCCTAGCCAAGATCAACTCCGAGAAACTATTGACGGGACTCAATACCGCGGTTTATCAGTTCGAGAATCTTTCGAATAAAAACCTCGAGCGCATTCATTCTGTACAAACGACTGCGATGCAAATTGGCATCGCAATACTATTATTCGAAGTTTTCGTAATATTTATTCCTGTACATCGCACTATGCGACGTACATTTTCAAATCTGGAACAGGAGCGGCAGAAGCTACTCTCGTCAGAGCAGCGCGCTCGCTATATGTCAGAGTTTGATGAGCTAACCGGCCTGCTCAATCGAAGAAGCTTTGACAAGCAGCTCAAGGAACACCTTGAGGACTCCCGCCAAACCGGAAACCGGCACGTGTTGCTGATTATCGACATCGACGATTTCAAGCTGATCAACAATCTCACGAGCTATGCCGAGGGCGATAAGCTTCTGGTCCTACTGGGGCAGCAGCTCCGTGAAATCTTTGGGGAAGAAGCGGCAATTGCCCGGCTGGGGGCTGACGAGTTCGCAGTAATCATTCCTCACGCGAACTCCGAGGCCGGACGCGCCCTGGGCGAAAAGCTGGTCGAGCGCGCGCGATCAACCCGGATTGGCCCCTCAGACAAAGAGCTGCTTATCACGCTTAGCGTTGGCGTCTGCGAGATCAACGAATACCTTACCAATGCCATGCAGCTCGAACGCATCGCAGATGCTTCCAAAGAGAACGCCAAGAAGCGCGGCAAGGATCAGGTGTTCTATCAGGAATTCCTCGAAATTGACCAGCTCAATACCCTGGAGAAGAAAATCTGGATACATTCGATCAGCCAAGCACTGCAAAACAATCTTTTCGAACTTTATGTTCAGGAGATCGTTGCGCGAGAGCCCGGAGCTTCGCGGCACCATGAGGTTCTAGTGCGGATGTATGATCATAACCAGCAGATCGTATCGCCTGGCGATTTTATTCCCTGTGCGGAGCAGTACGGCCTGATCGATCGCATCGATCTCTGGGTTTTCGATGCGCTTTGCAAGTGGATACACGATCATCAATCCTCACTGGAACAACACATTTTCTCCATCAATATCTCTGGCGCGTCGCTAGGAAGGGAAAGCTTTCGCAACCACGTGGTCGAGCAAATCAAATTTTACGGACTGGAGCCTGCGCAACTGTGCTTTGAAATAACGGAAACCGCGGCTATCGAGAACATTGAGCGCGCAAAAACCTTCATCAGCACGTTAAAGGCACTGGGTTGCCGATTTGCGATCGACGACTTCGGTTCGGGCCTTTCTTCGTTTGCCTACCTAAAAGATTTTCAAGCTGATTATCTTAAGATAGATGGGTGCTTTATTGTCGATATCAGCGAGAACCCGCAAAACCGCGCCATCGTGGAATCAATCTGCAAGCTTGGCCAGGCGCTAAATCTGAAAGTAATCGCCGAATACGTTAAGGATGCAAAGACGCAAGCTGAGCTGGAAACACTCGGCCTCGACTACTATCAGGGCTACTATTATTCGATACCCCAGAATATCAATCTACTTCTCGCCGCCGAATCGGGCCAGAACACTGCCTGAACGGGCTTAGGTCGATTGTGATAGCACCGGCCAACTATCGACGAGAGCCCCGTCACGCATAGCCAGAATATCGCCAAACTGCAGAAAGACAGATTCTGATTGCGCTGGGCGCAGAAAAATAAAATCGTTTACATCAAGAGTCACGCTATCCGAGCCACTATAACCCTGCTGGTTGGAGCTCAGGTACATCGAACTTGCCGCCAGTCCTCGCGGCGACTCAACCTCTGCCAGCCAGTTACCACCGTAGGCAAAATAGGTCATGGCTTTGTTGGGATTCCATGCGGTTTGCAGTCGTCTTGCCCAGCCCTGTGAGGGCACACCGCGATAGGCTTGCTTTTTTAATACCGGCGAAGCGATAAAAGCTGATGGAAGAAACGCTTGCAGCGGATCGAGATCGAAGTCCTTTGGCTTCACAAGGCAAGAACCCACAGCGATGTCGTTCAGAATTTTTGAATCACTGTAGTAACTAAAGGTTGGGCTGCCGGCCCCGTTAAAGCACAGACCTGCACGAACCTCCTCGGGGAGCAGTTCAGCCGCAAGCAACTTCGCGCGCTCATACCGCTCTTGCACGCGTGCAAACTCGGAACGAAAAACAAAGCCGGGTAACTTGGCTAAATGCGCGTCGTAACCCATAAAGCCAGCAAATTTTAAGTGCTGCCGGTTTTGTTTTATAGCCATAAGCGCTGACCTAAGCGTCTGCTCGTCGTCAAAGCCGCCGCGATGTAGTCCGACGTCCAGCTCAAGATTCACTAACAGCTCGAGCCCTCTGCTTTTTGCAAGCGCCAAATATTCGGCTAGCCGTTCAGGCGTATCAATCAACCACTGCAACTGTTTTGCAGGCGCGAAGCCAGGGGTTTCTTCTTCATAGAAACGAGCAGCGGCAGCAACGGGCATCGGCTTACCAAGCAGGATGTTGGAATCCGGAAAGTCTTGCGCCAAGGCCTGCAGAAACGGCCGATGAAATGCCATAAAGGCGTTGGTATTCGCTCGCCCCGCCACATAGCGAAGAAGTCCCGGGCTCGGCAAGGATTTTGTGACCAGACGCAGAACGCGATCGGGCTGCGAACCAACATTTGCCATCAATAGGTCGACATTGCGATCCAGCCGATCAAGGTCAATGATGAGCGACGGCTTATCCACGGCGTTTTGCTTCAGCGACTCATTGAGAGAAGCGAAATAAGCGGAATGCGCAGCGCTGACTTTCTCAGGTCGGAGCCAGAAACCCATTGCCCCGGCAGCCGCTGCGAGAAAAAGCATACGTCTCTGGACCATTTAAGTAATCTCCGTTTAATGCAACTGCGCGATTCGCTGCATCAAAACCTGATGATAATCCGGACTGGCATCCGCGGCCAGACAGAGGAAAATACCGATTAGCGCGCGACTGCGAAACCCATCGAGGTCGACGTAACCCAGAGTCCAGTCCTGTCGCGCCAATCGATAACAACCATAGATTTGTTCACCGAGGACTTGCGATTGAATTTGCCCACGCAAATTGCCCGCCTGTCTGGCCTGCTCACAGGCCCTGATCGGTAGAACAATTGAACGGGCGAAGATGCCGTCTTTCGAGTGCTGCTCAAACAGCCCTCCCCGATCACCCGCAATAAAAGCTGCGCGATAGTAGGCCTCGTCCGACGCAAACAAATCAACCAGACCATCAATGAGCGCAATGAAAGGCTCATCGCCCTGCACGCCCTCGACAGCCGTCTGCACCGCGGTGAGCTGGGTGACGAGGTCTTCGATGATAAGCGAGAGTATCTGCTGCTTGCCACCAATAAGGTTATAGATGGTTGGTACTGTAAGATCCGCCCTGCTCGCCAGATCCCGAATCTTCAGCGCATCGAAGCCCTTCTCGACGATCACGGCGCGCGCATGAGAAAGAATCGACGCGCGACGCTGGGCCATTGCCTGATCCCTGGCGCCCGCAGCGCCGTCACCCGAAGCAATGTCACCTGATCGATTACCTGCCTGCAAACCAAACCCCCATTGTTGATTTTTCGACCATAAACTGGCCCGAAGAAGAAAAGAGTTGACGAAGTATATCTTAAAATTTAAACTTAGTTAAAATTTTAACGATGTTAAAACTTTATTTGAGGAATAACGCCATGAACCGCGATCAGTACGCCCCATCCATCGAAGTTTGCGCAGCCCACTACGGTGAGGAATCGGAATCGGTAAAAAAATATATGTACGACGGTCTGGATGCCGCTTTGAAGCTCGACAATCGCGGCCCGATCAAATTCGATGATAGCGGACGCCTCCATCCGGAAATCATGCAAGCCTATCAGCAGCACGGTCTTTATATCTTTACCGGAGTCATCTCCAGCCAGGAAATGAAGGACATTGAAGACGATCTAGCGGCCGTGAAGGCACGATTTCCCACTGACCCGGAATCCAAAACGGACGCACTGGGCAACCCCGCAATTGGCGCAGACTCGGTGGCACCGGCGCTCGCATGGAGCAAGCCACTTTCTGACCCACTGGGCGGCACAGACACCTTCAACGGACGCCACCAGGTCAAGCTTAAAGATCTTAAAGCCGCAGATGATGCGCCGGATTTCGTTCCGCTAGTGCTATTCGGTTCCCTGCAGCACTCTGATTCTGCTCTGCGCATGTACGCCCACCCGGAACTACTGAAGGTTGCAGCGTCTATCAACGGTGACGACTTTGCGCCCTTCAATGAAGTGCTTTTTATCAAGGAGCCCAAACATGGCGCAGCGGTCGCCTGGCATCAGGACGGCGATACCCATTGGGACAACCCCGACTACGACGGCGACATCCATGGATTTAATTTTATGGCTCAGGTTTATGGCAGCACACCGGTCAATGGCGTCTGGGTTCTGCCTGGCTCTCACGTTCTTGGCAAGGTCGATATTAAGGCGCTGGTAGAATCCTCTGGCGGCGAGCGATTAAACGGTGCTGTCCCTATTGTCTGCGAAGCTGGCGACGTCGTTATCTGCAATCGTCAGCTCGTGCACGGATCGTTTGCCAATGCGGGGTTTGAGCCACGCATTACCATCAACTTCGGCTTTCATCGCCGCTCATCTGTTCTCGGCGTCAAAGGCGCCGGCATTCATAGCGAATCCGTTATCTATGACGAGGAGCACATCCGCAAGCGCACCGAAGTACTCGGCTATGCGATTGAAGCAAGACGTCTGCAGTATCCGGAAGAACAGCATTACCGCTACCAACCGTTTGCGGAATCAGGTGCAATCTTCAAATGGGACGAAAACGCGCGCGATGCGATCAAAGACTATAACTTGCTGGATCTGAGCATATAGAGGCTCAGAGAACGCCGAGCAAATTGGCCAGATAGGGATTTAGCATTTTTTTGCCGGGGTCAATATCAGCTCTCAGCCTTCTAAAGTCGCGCCAATGCGCCGGATAAAGCGCCTCCAGCTGACCGGCGTTCAGGCTGTGGATCTTGCCCCAGTGTGGCCGACCGTTGTACTTCCAGAAAATAGGCTCTAGCTCAGCGAAAATTTGCTGGAAGTGCCGGTCGCCATATTGATGGACCGAAATCGAACAGCCATCTCGCCCCTGGAACATAGACAACCAGGCATCATCGGCTTTGACATAGCGATATTCCAGCGGGAAAAACAGCGGCAAATTCTTTTTTCGTATCGCACTCATTAACTCGCGCAAACAGGCGGGCCCCTGCTCTGCAGGCACCGTGTATTCCATTTCCCGAAAGCGAACCAGACGGTCGTGCGCTAACACCGAATAAGACTTGCCCGTGCGGACCGTTTCAGGCTCGCCCGCCAACACCGATGAGAAAATTGCGCTATACAACCTGTTTCCAACCCACGGCACCGACGAAAGCACATCGTAGAGGTCGCGAATTCGATTAACCGCGTAAATATCCTCTTCCCCGCGATTAGTATCGCCCTGGCGCGCAGGATTGGTGCTTATCGTCATGCATACCGACGAATGCGGGAACGGAAAAATCTCGAAATGCCGATTCCCCAACTTGCGCACAGCAATATCCTCGAGCACTTCATCGAGATTTTCGACGCGACTGGTTTCCGTAAGCTTGTAGGGCTCAACGTTTTGTAGTGTGATATCAGCAACAACACCCAAGGCACCAAGCGAAGTGCGCGCGGCAAAAAAGACTTCACTGTTTTCGGTGCGATTGCAATTTAGCAACTCGCCTTCCGGCGTAACCAGCCGCAGCGCGTGCACCTGATCTGCGATTGATCCAAACTCAACGCCGGTACCATGCGTTGATGTTGCCAATGCCCCTGCCAGCGAGGGGTAGTCCATATCGGGAAGATTAGGCATCGCCTGACCCAGGCCATCCAGCAACGGCCCCAGGCTTCCAAGACGAGTCCCTCCAAGGATAGTTGCCCGGCGTGCAGAGGGTTCAACATCACTGACGCCTGACAGGAGATCGGTAGATAATAAGCAATCATCCGTGGGCACCAGCGGACTGAAGGAGTGACCTGAACCGACAGGCCGAACATTGCTTTCGGCTGCCTTGAGCCCTTCCACCAGCTCATCAATCGATGCCGGCGCCATTCTATTGATCGGCTGACAGCTCTGTGTTGCCGCCCAATTCTGCCAGCGCGGGAACTGCGTGGGGGCAGAAGAACCCGCAGCCTCTTCAGAACCACGATTTATATCGCTAGGGCTGTTATTGGCGCTATCGCTGTCACCCGCATTGGTTTTCAGCCCAGCCGCCCGGGCACCCGATAGCGACGTTCCGCCGAACGGAAGAATCGCACTGACAGCCAACATGCGCTGAATCAGCTTTCGTCGACGCATAGCTAGTTGGCGTGCCTGAATGGTGCTAGAAAAAAGCGAATCATGGCGCGGAAATCCTCTTCACTACAGGCGCTGCAATAGCCTAGTGGAGGCATGCCGTTGACACCTTGTATAACGTTTTCGAGAACCTGCTCTTCGCTCCTTGAAAGGGTCGATACCCAGTCCGCCTCGATCCCGAAAACCGGCGCTGTGGTTTCTGGATCTGCATGGCATTGCATGCAGTTGTTCGCCAGCAGAGTGGACTGGCGAGGCGTGAGCTCGCCGCCCTGAGCAACACCGGCAATGCTCGACAACACAAGCCCGCAAAAAAACGTAGTGGCTTTTACAGCCTTGCATAACACAAAGCTGTTATTGACTCGCAGCGTTTTAAACTTCAATGACACGATTAAGAATATCGTGAAAGACCAGCAGATTCTGCTCATGCTGGCCAGTGAGTAGATAGTCGTTGGCTCCCGAGCGCAGTCCCGCATGAATCCCTTCGCATACAAAGTAGTCCTCGGATTGAAACACCCCATTCTCAATAAGATCAAAAGAACGGTTTATGTGCTCACGCTCCTCTTTCGATTTGGGCTCATGATTCGCCATAAATAAATGCGTGACGTAGGTTTCGTCAGCAGACTGCGGGAACAAGGTAAGCACACTGGTATATTCCGGGTGCAATACGGTTATCGCGTTGGGAAAAATAAAGTGAGAGAAAGAAACGTGCTTGCGCACATCCCATTGCTCAGGTGAGTCATGCAGCACTTCAGAAAATGGCTTGCGCGCGACGGCGGAGCGAATGTGCTCATTCTCACTCTCGGTCGCCGCCTGGGAATCCAGAAAGAAGCCACCGACAGTTTTCTTGTGCAATCGTGTCACGTGATAACCATCCTGAAAGGCTTCGATGATGAGCTTCCAGTTTGCTTTCTTGAGCGTTGTGGACTGTTGCATAACAACTTTTGATGCAAAATCAAATGCCGCAAGATCAAAATCAATGGTGCCAAGCCAATCTGACACAACTTGCGGCCGCTCATCGTTTAACTGCACCCAGATCAGCCCGCGATGGACCTCACAGCGAACCGTCTGCAAATTGTGACAACTCAAATCGGTGTCACCGAAAGTCTCTCGCAAGGGCACGTAGTTGAGCGAACCATCCATGCCGTAAGACCAGTGATGGTAGGGGCACACAAAGCTCGGAGCACCTTTGCGGCCAGGCGCCTCAACCAGACGCATACCACGGTGGCGGCAGACGTTCAGAAATGCTCTGATCTCTCCGTCTTGATCTCTCGCGATAAGCAAGGGTTTGCCTAGCAGATCATGGGTAAAATGATCGCCCGCCTCGGGGATCATTGAGACGTGACCGACAATGACGGGGCGGGCCAAAAAAGCTTTTTCGTGCTCGCGCGCAAAGCGCTCGGGATCAATAAAGATATTAACGGGAAGTTGTCTAACCTCGGAGGACGGCGTTCTTTCCTCTACAATTTGGTCTCGAAGCCGCTCCAGCAATTCAATATGCGGCGGCGTAGCGCAAGCAGTAGAACTCGAACCCTTATAATTTTTCATACGCCCCTTCTTATGACTTAATCGGCATATCTCGTCGACATTACTTGTCGACATCAGTCATCGAAATCGTTTATCGACATATTTAGCGACCAACATTGCCGTCGACCGAAGCAGGGGTTCAGTATAAAACTCTGTTCAATAAAGGCATACCACTTTAGCGTATCATTCGAATAAAAACTGACACGATTTGAGGCAGCTTCGCTTGCGACTCATTGTGATTTTGCGGTCACTGCCGTTTGCAATTCGCGAAGCATCGGGCATATGTGACGCTACAGCATCAGCATCGGCTCATCAAGAAAGTTCGCTCGATTCGGCAGCGCTGCCAGCACCTCGCTATTATCCAGTCCAAACCAGCGTCCTAAGGGCGCCGCGTACTGCTCAACAGAAAGCGTTGGGATCAAGCGCCCACCCCCCGCATCGTAGTCGTGTTCGAGGACGGATGGCGGAACATAGCCGTGCACCAAACCACCGTTCACCGCATCGCCCACAACAATCTGATGCGACCCCCAACCGTGATCAGTGCCGTCGCCGTTGACCGCTAGCGTTCGACCAAAGTCAGAGGCGGTGAAGAGTGTAACCTTGTTACCCAGGCCCTGCGCGACCATGGCGTTGTAGAAAGCCGTCACTGCGCCATCGATCTGGGTCAATAGCTGCGGCAGGCTGGTTGCCTGTGCAGAATGCGTATCGAAACCACCAATACCCACGAAGAAGATCTGCCGCTGCGCCTGCAATTGATCGCGAGCCGAGATGGCCTGCGCCACCGCTTTGAGCTGTGCACCCAGGGGACTGGCTGGAAACGGCGTGGACAGCGCAGCTACACCTGCAGTCGCCGAGTTGTAGGCCGCATTGGAGCTGAGGGCGCCTGCCGATGCGCTAGCCATATCGCTCACCAACAAGTTACTGGTATCGGCTGTCACCGAAGCGAAATGCTGATTCAAAAGTGTTACCAGTGAATCGGGTCGCACGTCATCGTCAAAGATTAAATCAAACTGCGCGGCACCTTCATCGTTGACCTGAAAAGGTCTCGCCAGTTGACCCGTCAAGAATAGCTCGTTGCCGAGACTGGTGATGGTTGTAAACTCCGCCTGCTGATTGGCGCCGCTGTTTATCACAGCATCGGCAAATAAGCCTCCCCAACCAAACTGTGCTCCCTCAGGCGCACTGGCCTGCCACACCGATTGCTGATCGTTGTGAGAAAACAATCTCGGCGGGAACGGTACACTCTCGTTAATGAAATCTGAGCGCGTAGCTGGCTGAATCAGGGGCCCAACGTTCGCGGCTACCGCGAGACGGCCACTCTGGTACAGGCCATGCAAGCCCGACCATTCGGGCGCAAATCCCAGCGAGCCATTCAGGGTAGCCGTAGCACCCGGGTTAATGGGCAGCAGACTGCTTCTCGCTCTGGCCTGCCCTTGAGTGGTGAGCAACTCCTGACGAATCGCCGCCCACTGTTCATAGCCTGCGACATCATTGGGGATCAACACATCGTGGGTGTCGAGCCCGCCATAAAGAAAAACGCAGACCAACGCTTTGTAATCGCCAACCGTTGCAGCTGCAGCCTGATTCGCGAACGAGAGCGCGCCAGCCGAGCCGACTCCCATCGCCATCGCCGCCTGACCCAGACCGCGGAGAAAACTGCGTCGGTCGCACTGTGACTGCGAGAAATTTCGGGTGCTGCCAAACTGTTTTCGACTATTCATTAATCTATCCTCCCGCGCTATTAGCGCTGCACCAGAAATTCGGTCGATGTCATCACCAAGGTGACGGCAATGGCAACGCGATCAAACAGAGCGTCTTCATCCGCCGGAAGCGTATCGATCGCCTGCGCAATTAAACTCTGCGTTGCCGCTGAAAGCTGCTCATAGGCCAGCTTCTGGTTGAGCAGGCTTACCAGGGCGGCACTGTCGGCCGCAACAGCAAGCTCTTCTTCATAGTCGGGCTGAAAACTTGTGACCGCACGAGTTGGGTCAAGGTTGACACCGCCCTCCTCAAAGATTTCTGTAAGCTCCTCGACGTCTTCCTCACTGTCGCGCCCATAAGCCATATAGGTCATAAAATTGGCGTAGCCGGGAATACTTGCGGCGTCGACAATCTGTAGCTCCGGTATCGTCAAGCCAGCCGCACCACTGGCTGTTCCCGGCGCGACATACCCCGGGCGGTAGAAGTTAAAAACCGAGCGTGCACGGAAAGGGTGCTGATTCAATGCGCTGGAATCCGCAGTATCCCAGAGCGCGAGCGTATATTCAGGCGTCACATCATTGCTGGCAAATGCACGCGCCCAGGCAGTGAAGCGCAGCACCGGCTCACGTATTTTTCCAAAACTCGAACTGGCCTGCGCGAGCCTCGCCTGATCATCAAATAAAATTGCACTTAGCGTTGCCTTGAGATCGCCGCGGCGCGCTTCACCAACGATCGTACCGTTGGGCAAAGTAAAAGTGCCGCTCTCGAAGGCGGCCGCAACGCGCGCCACGTACTCCGGGGCAGGGTTGCTGGCCACAAACCGCTGTATTAGCTGGCGGCTCACGAAGGGGCCAACATTAGGGTGGGCAAATATAATATCCAGCGCCTGATCGATACTTTGAGCAGCTGGCGTATTCGCGGGTATTGTCTGGCCCAGAAAAGTCTTTTCCAGCGTGGAGTGGTCTTCTTCGACGATCACCATGGGCTGCGACATAAACTGCTCGTATAAATCCTCGTCTTCGTCGTCTCCCTCTTCATCGAACGGCAAGCCGAGACCAGTAAAAACCCTGGCCAGACCGGTAATGTCACGGTTGTCGTAAATTTCTATCGGCTGACCATCGCCATCAAGCGCCGGCGTGCCGTCATCGTTCAATAGCAAGGTGCCAATGGTGAACAACTGCAGAATTTCTCGCGCGTAGTTCTCATCGGGCATCCGACCGGTAACAGGGTCAGCTTTTCGGTTTCCAAGATAGGTGAGGTAGTGCCCCATCGCTGGTGAGTAGGTCACCGCCTCAAGCAAATCGCGATAATTGCCAAAGGCATGCCCGCTCAAAATATCCTTGTAATAGGCGACCGCCTCCGGGACGTCGGTCAGCAGCTCGCCACCCCCATCAGAGACAACAAGAATTTGCGACAGCGCGTAAGCCATGCGCTGGCGCAGCTGGTCGCCGCCCGCGATAAAGTTCTTCCAGGTCGCTATGCCACCCGTAGCGCTGTTAAACTCGGTGAGATCAACCTCGTCCACAGCTTGTTGAAAGTTGTTGACCTGACTCAGCACAGTACTGGCGGGCTGATCAAACTGGTTCAAAATCCAGTCGGACGAGCTCCTACCCTGTAAAGCCTCAACCTGATCGGGCGCCGGTCCAAACGTCGCTTGCGTCAGAAAGCGTGATGTCGATGATGAAGAGGCAAAAACCGAATCCGGTGAGCTGACATCGCTAAATACCGTATCGTCACTTTGATTCAGTCCAATGGTGGCGTCGAAATCACCCGCATCAAACTGCGAATCATCACCACCATCCGAGCCTCCAGACTGGGTACACGCTGTTACCAGCGCCAACAAAGTTGTAAGAAGAAAAAACCGGGAAGACTGCATCATCGCTCACCTCCTGAAGTGCTGAAGCTATGATGCAATTTATAGCCGAATATTGGTGTCGACTGGTTTACAAAGTGGCGTCGCTAACCATACATTTTTGTATGGTTGCTATTTTTCGCCCGAGGATAATTATCGCTCGCAGGGAAATATTAAATCCATCACAGTACCTGCCTGCTGGTCGTGCAAGTGCAGTCTTGCACCGTGCAACTTGACGATGCTCGCGACCAAACTTAAACCAAGACCATTTCCGGGCGACTGTCGACTGCGATCCAGTCGATAGAAGCGCTCGAAGATCTTACTTTTTTCATGCTGGGGTATACCAGGCCCATCGTCTCCTATCTGGAGCAGTGCACCTTCACTGTGAGGCTGTAAGCGAACCCAGGCACTGCCGTTCGGGTCGGCGTGCTCGAGAACGTTTTCTAATAAGTTTGCGATGAGCTGCGCCAGCAAATCCCTGTCGCCCGGAACCTCAACGCCCTTCAAAACCGATACCGAGAGTTTACGACCGCGTTCAGCGAAGACAGCCTCAAAGGTCTCGGCAACATCCTCAGTCACTTCGCTCAAAGAAATTCGCTGGAACTTTTCGCGGCGCTTACCCGATTCAATTTCTCCAAGCCGCAGTAGTGCATCGAAAGTGGCGAGTAGTGTCTGAATGTTTTCCTGCGCTGCCGCGAGGTGCTCCCTGACGACTTGCGGCGAGTCTGCAGCCATTTCAATGCGCTGTAATCGCTGATCCAGCCGAGTAAGCGGGGTTCTCAGGTCGTGAGCCACCCCTGTACTCACCTGCTCAAGGTTGCGCATGAGCGTTCGAATCTGCGCAAGCATGCGATTAATCTCAGTCGCAAAGCGATCAAATTCATCGCCCGAACCATCCGTCTCAATTTCGAAGTCGAGCTCACCGGTCGCAACCTTTTGCATCGAAGCGGATAAACTATTGAGCCTTCGCGTGACATAGCGCGCAATAAAATAGCCATTGAGCAGAGCTAGTGGCGCGACGATAACAAGTAGCCATATCAGGCCGCTCTCCAAGAGCTCGCGCGCCACGTAGTAATTATATCCTGGCGCTCGCGCCCCAATCAGAGTCAAGTCGTCGCCAAATTCAACGCTAAACACGCGAAAATGAACGTCTTCATAATCCTCCGTGTTGAAGAGCTCCTCGTAATGATCTTCTTCCTGCGGAAGCGCCAGCGTTAGCTCGCTCCACCCAAGCGGCGCCCGGAGCTCAGCTACGCCAAACAGGTGCTCGCCATTTTTTAAGACACGCACCAGAACTTCTTCTTCGGCAACCAGATGCGCAGCCTCCTCCAGTGGAAACACGGGGCCAAACTCTTCCGACATCACGGCTGTTACCGAATCGAGACCGTCTTCGCTGATCCACGCCGCGAGCTCTGCCAGCTCATCGCGAATCGCATCTTCTTCGACAGCATCAGACTCATAGAAGCGCAAGGCAGAGAAAAGCCCGATAACAAGTGCGGCGATCAAGACAAACGCCAAGGAAGAGACAATGCTCAGCCGGAAGCTTCGACTGCTGAACAGGCTGCTACGCTGGCGGGAGCCTTGGGGAATTTTTGGTTGCGACATAACTCCCTACGGCTCTATTTTGTAGCCCGCTCCTCTAACAGTCTCAATGAGCTCCTTGGCAAAGGGCTTATCGACTTTCGCCCTGAGCCTCGAAACGTGCGTCTGCACGATACTAGTCCGGGGGTCAAAGCCGTAGCCCCAAACGCTCTCGAGCAGCATGGTTCGCGTAACCACTTGCCCCGCGTTGAGCATAAGGAGCTCAAGCAGCTTGTATTCGCGGCGAGCGAGCTCTATCACGCAGCCGTCGCGCTCTACCTGCTGGGTGGTTCTATCCAGCTGCAGGTCACCAACTTTCAACAGGGAGTTAACAGGCTGAGAAGGTTTACGCCGGGTCAAAGCCTGCAGACGGGCATAGAGCTCGGAAAAAGCGAAAGGCTTGACCATATAATCATCGGCGCCTGCATTGAGCCCGTCGACCCGGTCATCGATTCTGGACATCGCCGTGAGCAGAATAATCGGCACGTCAACTTTGGCCGAACGGAGCAGCCTGACCGCATCAATCCCGTCCATATCACCGGAGAGCATGCGATCAAAGACAATCGCATCGTAATTTCCTCTCGGCGCATCCAGCAGAGCCTGCTCGGCAGACATACAGCGATCAGCACAGTCTCCCGCCTCTTCCAGCCCCCGCGCAATAAACTCGAGTGTATCTACATCGTCTTCGACTATTAGAATCTTCATATCTCTGACTGCCTCAGTCACTCTCATTTTAGCCAGAGTTGCGCAGCAATTCAGAGTTGTTTACGGAATTGTATGGCTCGTGCTGCCGCCATGCGGCTGCGCATTCGGCCAAAACAAACGATTTGGCGATACGTTTTGCTGGTGAGCGACTCTCTTCGGCGTTTCAGCTAGGGAATAATACGGGGCAGCCGTTATACTGGCGCCAAACCAAGGAGCACACTGCCTCACATGCCCTCAGCTAAAAAACCATTTTACGGATGGAAACTCGCCGCCACTTTCTTCGGGATAGGGCTAATTAACTTTGCCTTTCCTTTCTATGGCGGGAGCTTAATCAACGTCTACATGGCGGAGGCGCTGGGATTTAGCCGAACACTGCTTGGCTCGGCTGTCACGGTATTCATGTTCACGATAGGACTTGCCGCTGTGCTCGCGGGCTACATCGTTGAGCGCTTTAGCATCAAGATGAGCATCTTGCTTGGTATTACCACCCTCATGGTCACAGCTCTGCTGATGAGCACGGTAGTCGCCAACGCCTGGCAGTTTGTACTGGTCTTTGGCGTCATTGGCGGCACGGGATCCGCGCTGGCCAATCTTGTACCTATTCAAACGGGAATTAACCTTTGGTTCCGGCAGCGCAAGGCAATGGTGATTGCCATCGTTATGTGTGCCGCAGGTGTCGGCGCCATGATCGTCACCCCGCTGGTTCAGTGGGTGATTGACGCCTCATCGGGCGACTGGCGCGCTGCCTGGCTTTTGATTTTAGCGGCGCTATGCATCTCCTGGTTACTGTCGGCGCTGTTTATTGTCAATCGCCCCGAGGATATCGGCCAAAAAATTGATGGCGGCGATGACGCCTCGAAAGACGGCGAAGTACCGTCTGCAAGCAAGGTTTACAAGACGCTCGAGAGCTGGACGCTGAAGGAAGCGCTGTCTTCGCGAACGTACTGGATACTGGTCTATGCCAGCGTTGCCTTTATTCTTGTATTCAATCTGGCGGTCGCGCATGGCGTGGCTCATCTTCGAGATCAGGGTATCGACCCCGACCTCGCTGCGCTCTCTCTTGGTTTGCTGGTACTGTTTAGTATTATTGGTCGTCTGGCCGCAGGCGTACTGGGCGATCGAATCGAGCTGCGTTTTATCTGGGCTATCGCCATCAGCTTTTGCGCCGCTGGGATTCTATTGCTCTTATACACTGATACCAGCAGCGCGGTGTATCTCTACTGCCTGCTGACAGGTGTTGGTTTCGGCGCCAGCTTTGTCGCCAGCTCGGCGCTGGTTGGAAACTACTTCGGGCAAGAGGCATTTGCGTCGCTGTATGGAATCAGCTCTGCCTTTGCTGCAACGCTGGGCGCGACATCACCGCTGCTTGCAGGGCTGATCTATGATGCCAGCGGAAGCTACCAGGCAGCGATCTATGTCGTTGCATTGATAGCCGCGCTTGCAGCAGTACTCACGCCGTTTGCAACGCCGCCAGTCAAGGCGCGTTAAAACTCTTGAAACGCGTTCATAGAATGACGTGCACGTGACACTGCGACCAATCGGCTAAGCCTGCCAGACGCCAAAACCTGACTCGCGCAAATCGATGCCGATTTCCACCTCACGCTCACAGGCATCGTCATAGCTCATGGGATTAAACCCTTCATAAAGATCGGGCCACAGGCGAAGGCCGTAGTCCCTGACAAAGCGATTGGACTGGATACCCGCTTTATGCTTGTCAAAGCGAAGGTCGGGGTCGAGACCCGTCATCCCCACATACACGCAGGGTTTACCCTCTATATAACCCGGGTTCGATCGTCTGAACTTTGGCTCAAGCCAAACGTCCTGCGAGAGTTCAATGACGTAGACGTTATGGCTCTTTTTACGGGATCGCCGAGGCATTCCAACTAGCAAACATCAGGAAGCCAGCTGACGAACGGCAGGCTCTTGTGGCTTGTCATAGAACTGAACGCAATCACTTGCAGAAAGATCGATCTTGAAATGCGAGCGCGGGTCTTTCTTAAATTCTTTAGCACTATTGGTGAGCTTCAATGCTCGCGCTAGTGCGGCTTTCATCCAGAGTGCTGGGCCGCTGGCATTCTGCCGATCCGGATTCGCGCCAAAACGACGACGCATATAACCGTTGGTATACAGCATATTGGCGCGCAGAATCGCGGGGAGCGTCATGTACTCCACCGATAGCGATACGTTCATCATATCCTTGTTTTCGATCCGGTGAGGTGCCCACTGCGGCCAGCTGGCAAACATACCGGGCTCTAGATCAACAGTAAATGCATGTGCATCGAACTCCGGCTTGTAATCGAACTCCTCTTCCGTCTCTTTGAGCACAATCCTTTCTATATTTTCGTCGGGAGCGAACTCAGCTGTATTGGGATAGATCCAGACTTTTTTAACCCCTCGAAGCTGCCACAACAGCACCAGCGGAATATCGAGGTGATAAAAAACCTGCGCGTTGGGTGATGATATCAAAAGCCCAACATCCTCTTTAAAAGTTGCCTGACCGGTGCAGGTTTTCACCTCCTCGAACATGGCATCCGAGAGCTCTGCGTACTCATCAAAGTCTTCATTCACCGCACGGAGGTTGAGCCAGATTCTGCCGGTCTTAACCGCCTGCACAATTTCTTCGCCCGAAAGCTCGGCCGCATCACCGCCGACAAAGGTACGCCAGTTTTCAGGGTCCTTTCCCATGGTGTAGATGCCGAGCTTGTCTCTGGGGTATCGGTCTAACAGACTCGCTAAGCCAGCGTCACTAAAGCGATCGCCCTCATGCAGACTATGCTGCGCGACAAGCGGCTGCACGCCGTAGTCTTTTGTATTTTCATCGGTCCAATGGGTAATGATAGCGCTCACGGCTTCTGCCTCGAAAATGCCAACTCTGTCTTACTGTATGCGGTTCGATTCAGCGTCGTGCCAGAAAAGAAAATCTCGGATTAAAGTTTAGCATCAGGTATTCGGCAGCGCTCGGCCGGCACGCTACATTCAGAGGGCTTATAGACCTGAAGCGACTAGTCTCGTGGACAAACTAAGCGCTCGATCAATACGGACGCTCAGGGGAGCAAATCTGCTCGACATCACCCTTTGCTGCGGCATTGGATCTGCACTGTAATTGACAGCAACAGAGCGCCTAAACGAGGCGTTCGAGCAACACTATAGATTGTATTTTGTACAAGCCCTCCGATTATTGCCTTTTCGGCAACAAAGATTCGCAAAGATCGCCATATATATAGCTGTTTAATAAGGGAATAATGGCGCCTCTGACAGCAAACGTGCCGCCAGAATAAAAAAGCATTTCAAGGTCAGGAGATTTTCGTGCCAGAGAGCAAGAATCACCCCATTAATCGATTACTAAAATTCGCATCGAAAATTGAGGCACATGAGGTCAAGGCAACCTTGAGCTCATTCCTGTTTGTGGTGATCTTGATGTCCGCCTATTACATCTTACGCCCGGTGCGAGATGCGATGGCAAGTGATTGGACAGATGCCGAAGTGAGCTGGCTATGGACACTCAATTTCTTTATCAGCACCGCTGTTGTGGCGGTGTATGGCATTGCCGTAACGCGAGTTCGCTTCAAGCTGCTGGTGCAAGCAATGTATGCCTTTTTCGCATTCACATTTCTTGCATTCTATCTGTCGGCTTCTGCATCCAACAACGCCACGCTGATCGAGAAGTCATTTTACGTTTGGGTGAGTGTGTTCAGTCTGTTTCACATTTCCATCTTCTGGAGCTTCATGTCGGATCTCTTCAGCAAGGAACAGGCGGGCAGGCTTTTCAGCATTATCGCAGCCGGCGCCAGTGTTGGTGGCCTGATTGGCCCCGTGATCCCCTCATTCTTCTCAGGCTCACTGGGCACTGACAACCTGATGTTGATTGCCAGCGTAATGCTACTGGTTCCCATCCCTCTAATTATTTACCTGCAGTCACTAAAAACATCCGAACTTGGTAACGCTGATGCGAGCACTGCAAATACTGAAGCTAAAATTGGCGGTAGCTCTTTGGCAGGCTTCAAACTATTTTTCACCAACCCCTACTTGCTGGCCATCGGCGGCTTCATTCTGCTGTACACCGGCATCAGCTCGTTTATTTACTTTGAACTCAAAAACATTCTGGCAGATTTGAGTCGAGCGGAGCGCACAGCTATCTGGGCGCAGATGGACCTTGCCGTGAACACGTTATCGATTGCAACCGGCCTGTTCGCCACCGGGCGCATCGTCAATCGGTTTGGTATGCCTTTCACTATCGCACTTATTCCCGTCCTGATTTGCATTGGGTTAGCGGCAGTAGCGATTTCACCGGTCATTGCGGTGGTTGTTGGCCTGCAGATCGCCCGACGTGCAGGCAATTACGCCGTCACCCGGCCTGCGCGGGAAATGCTGTTCACGCGTGTCGATCGCGAAACTCGCTTTAAGGCGAAACCTGTCATTGATATAGTGGCCTACCGCGGGGGCGATGCCATGACCGCCTGGCTATTCACGGGACTCACACAGGGCCTTGGGCTCGGCCTGGCTGCAGTAGCACTGATTGGCGCAGGTATCGCGGCAGTATGGGCACTGCTCGGCGTGTACCTTGGGCGCTGGTTCGAAAGGGACGATAATCCCGCGGAGCAAACTCGACAGAGCGTTGCAAGCTAAACAAATTTAAATCCTTTAATTCAGCAAATCCCATTACACAAATCTCGTCACATATCGTCAAACAAGGCACAAGGGTCAACTCATGAAATTCAAATTTTTTGCCGCAACGCTTACTGCTATTTTCGTATCCAGCATTCACAGTATCTCGCTTGCGGGGGGACACGCGCATAGTGAGAACGTATCGAAGTACCTCGAAGTCAGTCAACTGGGTAATCCAGCGCAAGTACTCGAGATAAAACATACCCAGCCGCAAACGCTCAAAAGCGGAGAAGTGAGAGTCGACGTTCTGGCAGCGCCCATACACCCTTCCGACTTACTGGAGATATCGGGCAACTATGGAAAAGATCCTGAGCTGCCCTATACCCCGGGCAACGAGGGCGTGGGTCGCGTTGTAGAAACCTCGCCCGAGGTCACACATTTGGCGGTTGGGCAACTAGTCCTGTTAGCGGGCGGCGGCACCTGGCGCGAACAGATCATAGCGCCTGCAGGCAGCTTTATTCGACTACCTGATCTGGGCTCGCCCAGCTCCGAGCTCATCGAGCAGTTGTCGATGGCTGCGGTCAATCCGCTTGCGGCTTATCTGATGCTAACTTCTTATGCCGATTTGAAAGAGGGCGACTGGCTGGTGCAAAGTGCGGCCAACTCAGCGGTCGGCGGCTATCTCATACAGCTGGCAAAGCAGCGCGGCATTAAAACGGTCAATGTAGTACGCCGCGATGGATTGGCGGAGGACCTGATGGCAAAGGGAGCGGATGTAGTTCTGATCGATGGACCTGACCTTACCCAGAAAATCGCAGAGGCTACCGGTGGTGCGCCAATCGCACTGGCCATCGATGCCGTCGGCGGCGCAACACTGCCGCGACTTGCTAACAGCCTCGGTTATGGGTCGACCTTAGTCTCCTATGGCGTCCTGTCGGGAAAACCAGCGAGCATCAACCCGGCAATAACCATCTTCAATGACGTTCGAATTCGTGGCTTCTGGCTTGCCAAGTGGTTTGAAACAGCGAGCATGCAGGAAAAGCAAAGTGCTTTCGGACAGCTGATTCCTCTCGTTGCCAGCGGGCAGCTAAAAGCGAACGTTGATTCGCGCTTCTCGATTGAGGATATCGCCAAGGCAGTCACCCGCTCAGCTGAGGGTGGCAGGAATGGTAAAGTGTTGATCGTGCCAAACGCGCTCTAACTTTTGTTGAGCGGCGCAGCCGTTCACGAGACACAGCGTGATCAGGCGTCGCGGCTTGAATACTCGTAAGGCCCGCCATCCGACGGGCCTTTTTTTGCTTCCAAAAATCCGCTGGCGCATGAAGACCCGAATCAGCGGGGCAGATCCCTTTGCCTTCTCGCACTACCTGTTAACCCGCCGTTTCACATCTTTGCCGCTCAACCATCAAGCAGAAATGATCGTTTTTCGACCAGCTTCAACATAGGCCAGCTTGACATTTTTTGAGCAGCAGCCAACAATCGAGATCCCCAATTAAAACAATAACTGGAGTCTTCTCATGAGCGTGACCACACTCGCACGCGCTATTCTGAGCGCCTTCACGGTTTTGGCACCGAACTTTGCCAGGGTTTTGTTTGCCACGG
>CAZDEW010000016.1:0-47640 GCA_964504585.1 uncultured Pseudomonadales bacterium
AGCGGATGGACCGCAAAAGCCTGTCCCCTTTCTTTGTGGATTGGGGGTTTGCACCCAATGGCACGCTCGCTTCGTTGCGCCGCTCGTCCCTATTTTGGAAACGAGAGTGCTACGGCATGCGACCTTCGCGACGCGCCTCGAAGCTTGCCCCGCGAGCGCAGCGAGTGCTGTGGGTACGATCATCGCCCCCATTTAGAAGGGAATGACGCAAACTCGGCCATCAGCGAATAGATCAGAGGTTCCTTAGTATGAACACGGGAAATAAATCCACATCGCAAACTGATGCGGTTTCGTTAGATATACAGCATCAATTGCAACGCCCCGATGGCAGGACCTTTGATCTCGACGTTCAGACTACGTTTCCATCCAGTGGTGTGACCGCCGTTTTCGGACCTTCCGGCTCGGGCAAAACGACGTTGCTACGATGCGTCGCGGGACTGGAAAAACAGGCTAGAACCACGATCGCCATCAATGGCAACATCTGGTCCAACCAACAGTTCTCCTCACCCATTCATCATCGACCCATCGGTTATGTTTTTCAGGACAGCCGACTTCTGCCTCACATGACGGGAAAACAAAACCTGTTGTTAGCGGAAAAGTTGGGACAATCTCGAAGTAAAAAAACAAACGGCGCGCTACCGTCGCAACGTTTGCCCACGCTCGACGAAGCTATTGACCTGCTGGAGCTCGGCGCTTTCATCGACCAAAAACCTGAAAACATCAGCGGTGGAGAAGCTCAGCGCATTGCCATAGCACGTGCAATCATAGGGCAACCACAACTTCTTCTTATGGATGAACCGCTGGCCTCACTGGGTGAAAAACACAAAAACGAGATCCTGCCCTTTATTGAGCGCATGAATGCGAGACTCAAACTACCGATTCTTTATGTCTCGCACTCCATTAGAGAAATCACGCGCATCGCTAATCACTTGCTAATAATGGAAGACGGCAAGCTGGTTGAGGCGGGCGCAACCGTGGAAACCATTGCGTCCAGAACCCGGGAGATTTTCGACAGCAGTGGCGCCGCCGTTGTGATCGAGGCGACTACCTGCAAGCGTTTAAACGAGTGGCGCCTGATATGTGCTTCATTTGAAGGCGGACAGCTCTGGCTTGAAGACAATGGCGGAGCGGTTGGCGAGAAGCTGCTACTGCAAATCGCAGCGAAGGATGTCAGCCTAATGACACAAAAACCTGCAGACACCAGCATTCAAAACCGAATCGAAGCCGTCATCACGTCGATTGAACCCAAAGATAACAGTGCGATGACGCTAGTCCATCTTGATGCAAACGGCGCAAAATTGCAGGCTGCCTTGACTAAACGCGCGGCCAGCCAGCTTGACTTACAACCCGGCAAGCCGGTTTGGGCGCTGGTCAAGGCTGTCGCACTGGTACGCTAGCCGAACGTGGCATCACTTGTTACGGCGACTCGACGCTCATAATTTTTGGACTTTGAGGATCATGCCTTCGGCACCGGTTACGGTGACGGCATCGCCATTCTGCAGTGGCGACTCAGACTGCACTCGCCAGTAGGTATCGCCAAACATGATCTTTCCCTCTCCATGCGGCATATCGGCATCGATAACCGTTTTTCTTCCTATCATTTGTGCAGCCCGATCGTTGAGCGTTGGCTGGTCCGTTTTGGTATTAAATGGTTTAAACACTTTCCAGTACAGAAAGGTAAAAACA
The DNA here is from genome assembly GCA_964504585.1 of uncultured Pseudomonadales bacterium. Lineage (GTDB taxonomy): Bacteria > Pseudomonadota > Gammaproteobacteria > Pseudomonadales > UBA7434 > UBA7434. Next base: position 1,687 of record CAZDEW010000016.1, read on the forward strand.
ATGGAATTGACTGCGAACACAACTATTTGAAACGCCCAGTGCAAATCCGGCGCGAAGAAAACGATCAGCGACTGCACAAAGCAGGCGATCGCCGTACCAATCAGAAAGCCACCGATACCCAGCGTTTCTAGCCCCAGGAGAATAATCCCGGCTACCAACCAGTGCCAGGGCTGAAATGTCGCAATCCAGGTCATGCTCGATCCTCTTAACGCATTAAGGCAAGAAAATTCATTGGCGGGAGGCCACTAAACTTTCTCTGTGCCGTTCGTGCTTTCTTTATTCACCAGCTCTTTACTGATCTCTGCAACACCAGCGATTGAGCCAATAACACTGCTCGCTTCGAGCGGAATCATCATCACTTTGTTGTTGCTGGATTCCGCTAACTTACCAAGCGCATCGACATACTTCTGCGCAACAAAGTAGTTAATCGCCTGATTGTTACCTTCGGAAATCGCCTGCGAGACGACGGCAGTCGCCTGTGCCTCCGCCTGCGCGAGGCGCTCTCTCGCCTCTGCTTCGCGCCTAGCAGCTTCCAGCTGACCCTCAGCGCGCAAAATCTCGGATTGCTTCTGCCCCTCGGCGACCTGGATGGCAGCTTCACGCTCGCCTTCGGCCTCTAGAATCTGCGCTCGTTTCTCACGCTCTGCCTTCATCTGCCGCGCCATGGAATCAACCAGATCGCTGGGCGGTGAAATATCGCGAATTTCGATCCGCGTACACTTGATGCCCCATGGATCAGTCGCGTCGTCAACTTTAGCCAGCAAGGATGCGTTGATGCGATCACGATTCGACAGCATCTCATCGAGCTCCATCGATCCGAGCACCGCACGAATATTTGTCATGACCAAATTCTGCATCGCGCGATAAAGGTCGTTGACCTCGTAAGAGGATTTAACGGCATCCTGAACCTGAAAAAAACATACCGCGTCAGTTGTGACCATGGCGTTGTCGCTGGAGATAACTTCCTGCGGCGGGATATCCAGCACCTGCTCCATCATGTTCTGCTTATTGCCGATTGAGTCGACGAACGGCACGATCAGATTGAGCCCAGGCGTTAACGTTCTGGTGTATTTGCCAAATCGCTCCACTGTCCAGTGAAAACCCTGAGGCACCATCTTGGCTCCGCTCCAGATCACCAGCGCTACAAAAATCAGCAAAACAATTGCCGTCGACTCAAATCCAAACATAAATCCTTCTCCCGGAAGCTCTACAGGCTATAAACAGTTTGAGCTTAACAAATTCGCATCACCAAGTCAGATACACTTTGGTTTAGTTCGCCCAGGCATTGCATGTCAGCGCGATAGCGTGCCGAACTTTACTGCACAGCAGCGCGCAAACCTTGCCAATCGCTTCCGCGTTTATGCCCGGAACTCAAAACCATCATCGAGCTACTCGAGACAAACCTTGAGCCACAGCCCTTCCCCCAACAACTAAAACCACTTTTACGATCAACCCTGCTGAGGCTCGCCCGGCACCCGAGTAAAAGATGCGTTTCAGGCGGCAGCGCTGCAACCTGACAACTATCCGCACACTGACGAGCGGACGCAGTTATTGGCGCAAAATTAGTAGAAAAAGCCCGTTTAAGCCGTCAAAAAGCGCTTTTTGCTGGTCAAATTACAGCCACCACGTTTAAAATGCGGCCTTCAGGACCTTGAAACCCTGATACCCGCTGGATTTCCTGACCAACGGTATCCGGGCAACTAAAAAAAACACTCGACCATTAGTCAACAGGGACTTATGTCCTCGCAACATTCCGGCTCATCGCCCCCAAATGCTGCACAGGGGTACACGACCCAGTTATTGCTATTGAGCGATGACCACACTCTCACACAGCTCGTCGAAAGTCTGATCACGGTTGCACAGCAGAACATCGAGACAGTTTGCCTGCCTAGTCGCGCATTTAGTCCGGAGCAAAGTCTCACCGCAGACCTCATTCTGATTGACCGCCACTACGGCGGCCGCCCGCCGCACTGGGTCATTGAAGCGATCAACCACATGTACGATGCACTAGGCGTTCAGCCCTCGCGCAAGGTCCTGCTCTGCGACCAACACATGCTCGAGCACGATCTTGCTCAAATGGCAGCGTTAGCCAGACTGGGCATTGATGAATTCCTGCTAAAAGACCAGCTGTCATTCGCGCGGCTGTTTGACTCGGGCAGGCACAGCAGTCCGCAGATCACAAGCGCCCCAAGCACACAGCACCTGGGCAAACTCGAAAACAATCACAGCTCTCTGGGATTCGGCGACACTGCACAACCACCGCATGCCACAAACGTGGTTCCTGCGGCCGCTCCGGGCTTTCTTGAAAACATCGCCCCCCCTCACGATATGGCGACCCCTCAGGACTCTGGCAACCCGCACTGGAACCCGCACAAGCTCTATCTGGATATTGAAAACCAGTGGTTAAAAATCGATATCGGGGTGGCGGATCAGCTAATTGACCGAAATATCCAACTGCCGCTAGAAGACTGGAAGCAAAAGCTTTCCGCCAGCAGTGCCAAAGCTATCGAGGTCACTCTCGATAAGGCAATCAACTACCACAAGCTGCCGGCAACGGTCGCACTTGAGTTTGCGCAGGAAGAGCTGCTCGACTCCAGCAGCGAATGCATTCGAGCCGAGCTTGCCAACATCCGCACCGAAAACAATGGGCAGGGGCGGGTTGTCGCGCTCAATGCCACGCTCAGAGTGGAGGTCGAAACCAGCCTGCAGCCAGAACCTGCAGCCTATCCAGCAGGGGAAGCGGCGATCGACAGTGCACAGGATGCAGCGGCCGCTGCGATGACTGCGGATAGCATCGCACGCTCCCTGCCAATGGCCTGTCTCGTACTCGACGCAGACGGCATCGTTCAGTCGATTGTTAGCGATGCCATTTTTCGCACCGGGCTCCTGCCCACCCCCGAGCCCGGCGACAACTTGCAGCAGTTGTTGGGCGAGCAGGAACAGGGCTCACTTACCCATGAAATAAAACGCTGCCTCAACACCGGGCAAAGCTACCACGGTGTCATTAGCTATTCCGCCGAGAGCGGCTTGCGCTGGTTCGAAACCCAGATCACCAAGATAATCGGTGGCACGGGGCTAGCTCGCCAGGTGATCTGGAGCGCATTCGATATTTCGGAATCGCGTGAAAGCTATATGGAGCTGTCGAAAAAAGAAGACAGCCTGAGTCAGATCCTTGCCAATGCGCCATTTCTATTCTTTGAGAAAGACAGCAACGGACATTATCGGCGCGCCAACCAGGCCTATTGCACCTTGCTATCGGTGGAAGAGAGTGCTCTCATCGGGCGAAGAGATAAAGACCTCTTTACCGACGAGCTGTGCAAGTATCTCCAGTCACTAGAGCAATTTGTGCGACAGAACGAAAACGAGGGCTCGGTCTTCGAAGAAGCTGTTCCTGCCAATCTGCGTGAAAACTTTGGCGCGATCTACTGGCGCAGTCGCGTCATGAAATACCGATTTGGCGATGGTGTCGAGTCGCTGCTCGCCTTCGGCATCTCGGTCAAGCAATCACAGCGTGCAGAGGAGCCCCAAACCCAGCGCTCGGGTGACGTCACGGCTATCGCGACGCGAGCAGACACCGCTAATCAGGCGGTAAATAACCCGCCAAACTTTCAGGGTAGTGGCTCGCTCAAACAGGATTTCAAAGCAATGCTTTCAAGTCTTGTTAACTACACAGAGATGGCGGTTAGCCAGAAAAACGAGTTGCGCAACCAAAAGCTGGTCGAGCAACTCGACTCCCTACAGGCAACCGTCGTGCGCGCAAAGGCGCTGATTTCCAGCAATAGGCTTCGCGAAGATCAGGAAGATGCATCTGAATCATTGAAGTACTGCAACATGCAGCGCTTAACCGAAGAAATTATCGAGATGCAGAAGCCAACGCTTCCCGCATCACTCGATTTTCAAACCAGTTTAATGTGCGAAGATGTTCGGGGACTGGTCGAAGCGGAGGACTATCAGAAAATTGTGCTGCAGCTTATATCCAGTGCCAGAGATACTGCCCTGCGACGACAAGCCTCGGTCGCCGGTTCAGACAATTCCGCACAGGGTTTAGCGAGCAACCCTGGAAGTGCCTCGATAGAACTTACACTCAAAGCCGTGACGACCAACGCCGTCTGCTCCGCCTGCGAGGAGAGCATCGTCGGCGAGTTCATCGAACTCGGCGTTCACACGACGGAACAGGGTTTTGGCGAAGAGGACCTTAAGGCGTTGATAAAACAGGCGAAAATCGCCGTCCAGCGCGCTACCGATAGTCGCGGGCAAACCAACGTCATGGCGCTGACACATCAGCAGCAGGGGCACAGCCTGATTGCTTATGACAACGGGCTTCTATCACTTAAACTACTGTTTAAAAAGGAAATTTCTTAAACCTGCTAAACCGGCCAGCGATGGCTTAATGCACCTCGAGCAGAATGTCAATATTGCCATTTGGCGAGCGCAACCCTAGAATGGCGCCCGCCGCTGAGGCACTCGGAGCGAGCTTCCGCTCAACTCCCGTTACGCCGCCTCTAGCGATGATTTTGGACCTCACCGAGACTGCCACGCTGCAGCCTACACAGGTCGCAAACCCTTCCCGTTTTTGAACTGAGCTATCCAGGTTCCCTGCATGAAGAATATTTTGGTTGTCGCGAACGATTCTAAATTAGCCAGCATCATTGAGAATAGTTTTGAATGCCGGGACGCACTCGCGAGCCTCGAGGCTGACAGTGAAATCAAGGTGACTCATTTCAAATCACACACACAGGTCATGGAGCACCTGAGCGCGCATTTCGGTCAGGTCAATCTTGGCCGGATCAACGACACCATTGTTTTTGTTGATCTGATGTTAGAGGAGATGGATGGACTGTCGGTGGTTGAAACGATTCGCAACCAGTACCACCAGCTGAGTATCGCAGCCTTTGTATGCAAACAAAGCGTGTCTGGGCCTCTGGAGGACTTGCAGCTTAAATCACAGGCTGAGGCCAGCGGGGCGAATCTTGTCCTTCTTGCGCCGTTCAATTTACGTGAAATAGGCTCCTGCGTTGACCGGCTCTTCGCGGCTGGCGAGGAAACTGTGAGCGCCGACAGCGTCAGCGCAGACCTCGGTACAGCGGCGGCGCTGCAAGCAGAGACTGCGCAGGCAGCGACGCACTAGCAAACCTTTTCAAGTCGACGCCTGACGACCGAGCAGCCTAACCCACTCTAAGCGCAATACCCCGATCGCGACCCGCTAGATCTGTTATTTTTCTAAGCTCCTCGTAGAACCCACTGGCAAGGCTGGCTACCGCGTCGTGCTGTTTTGCGCCGTGCTCCAGAACCAACCAGCCGCCATGGGTCAAGCAACGTGGCGCAGCCTCAATCAGTAAGCGCAAATCCGCCAAACCGTCTTCATTGCTAAACAAAGCCTCTGCCGGCTCGCAGCGAGTGCTGGGATCTAAATCCGGGTCACCCTCGGCGATATAGGGCGGATTGGCCACGATAATATCGAAACTTCTATCGGCGATCGCATCCAGCCACGAGCCCACGTGCAGACGCACCCTTCCCTCGCCCACAACTTTTTTCAAGCGATCACTATTATTTCTGGCTTGCATTGCGGCATTGATGGATTTGTCGCTGGCATAGACCTCCCAGGCTGGCCGTTCCAATGCAATCGCCAAAGCGATAGCACCGCTGCCGGTACCAAGATCGATAACGCGACAGCTCTCGCCAAACGGTAACGCCAGAACGGCTTCCACGATTGCTTCGGTATCCGGGCGGGGAATCAGTACCGAGGGGCTTACTTCAAGCTCTAGCGACCAAAACTCACGGGCACCTGTAATATAGGCGCAGGGCTCCCCTGCACATCTTCGCTCAAGGACTTGGCGAAAAAGTCTTATCTGATCGGACGAGGGAGTCTCTTCGCGGTGTGCAAATAAAAAACTGCGATCCCTATCGAGAACATAGCTGAGCAGATACTCGGCCTCGAAGCGGGCATCTTCAATACCCGATGTGACAAGCAGCTCCGCCGCCCATGGCACTAGCGCACCAATAGAGCGTGCTGCGGGCTCCTCGTGCTTCAATCGGAGAGCTCGGTTAGCAAGTCGGCCTGATGCTCACTGAGCAAGGGCTGCACCACTTCGTCGAGTGCCCCATCCATAACCTCGCCAAGCTTATAAAGAGTCAGATTAATCCTGTGGTCGGTGATTCGACCCTGCGGGAAGTTATAGGTGCGGATTCGCTCGGAGCGATCACCACTCCCGACCAGATTTCTACGCTCGCTGGCCTGTGCCTGCTCCTGTGCACTCTGCTGCGCATCATTGAGCTTTGCCTGCAGCAGCGACATCGCGCGCGCTTTGTTTTTATGCTGCGAGCGTTCATCCTGACATTCAACAACGATCCCCGTCGGCAAATGGGTCAGACGAATTGCGGAATCCGTTTTATTGACGTGCTGACCACCCGCACCGGACGCGCGAAAGGTATCGACTCTCAAATCAGCTTTGTTAATTTCTATCGCTTCCAGCTCATCGGCCTCGGGCATGATCGCAACCGTACAAGCGGATGTATGTATACGCCCCTGAGACTCGGTTTCAGGCACCCGCTGCACGCGGTGAGCGCCAGACTCAAACTTCAGACTCGCATAAACGTCTTGACCAGCAACGCGACTGATAACCTCTTTGTAGCCACCGTATTCGCCATGTCTTTCACTCAGCAATTCGACGCGCCAACCACGAATCTCTGCGTAGCGGCTGTACATGCGAAAAAGATCACCGGCAAAAATTGCGGCCTCGTCACCACCGGTACCAGCGCGCACCTCAAGGAATACGTTATTTTTATCGTTCGGGTCTCGCGGCAAGAGCAACAACTGCAGCTGCTCCTCAAGCAACACAATCGACTTATCGGCTTCCGCGATATCTTCAGCCGCGAGCTCTCGCATCTCGGGGTCGCTATCCTGCAGCAACTGCTCAGCGTCGCTGCGCCCTGCCAGAGTAGACTGATACTGCTGAAAACACTTCACAACGTCTTCCAGTTCCGCATACTCCTGCGATAGCGACTTGAAGCGCTTCTGGTCCTGAATTATTTCTTGATCGCTCAGCAGTGCCGCAAGCTCGTCATACCGATCTGCGATCACTTCCAGCTTACCCATCAAACTTGCTTTCATTCGCTCGTACTACCTTTACTCACTTCGCTAGACTTGCTAGCGTCATTTGCCTCGTTAACTTCACTCGACATACCTTCGTCCGGCATTCCTTCGTCCGAAATGCCCAACACACTTCTGGCAACGTGCAGATACGCCTGATCATCTCTTGCGGCGGCATCCCGCAGAGCAATGGTTGGGCCGTGCATAATCTTGCGACTTAGATTCCTCGCCAGCTCTTCAAGCAACTGCTCGGGCTCAGCACCAGTCGATAGCTGCTTTCTAGCCTGTGCCAACTCTCTTTCGGCAGTGGCAGCCACCTCACCACGATATCGCGTCACCAGATCAGACGCTTTTCTGGTGTTCAGCCACTCAACGTAGTGATTGAAACCACTCTCAATAATAGCCTCGGCCTTTGTCCGCTCTGATTCTCTCAGTGCACGATTTTGCTCTACAACACTCTGCAGATCGTCTACGGTGTAGAGATAAATATCCTGCAGTGACGAAACCTGAGGCTCGATATCGCGCGGCACGGCTAGATCAAGCATTAAAATCGGGCGTCGTTTACGACGCTTGACTGCAGCCTCGACAGCGCCCTTGCCCAATATAGGCAAGGTGCTTGCTGTCGAGCTAACGACAATATCGTGCTTCGGTAAAAGCTCCGGTATATCCGACAGTAGCGCAGCCTCGCCAGCAACCTCTTCAGCCAAAACGCGAGCATTTTCCAATGTTCGGTTGGCAACGCTAATCTGGGTCACTCCCGCCTGCTGCAAATGGCGCGCAACCAGCGTTATGGTCTCTCCCGCACCGACTAGCAATACACGCGTGTTGGCCAAACTGGCAAAAATCCGCCTGGCCAGCGTGACCGCTGCATAAGCTACCGATACCGGCGTTTCTCCAATTGCTGTCTCGTGCCTGACCTGCTTGGCAGCAGAAAAAATTCTTTGCATAGTCGGCTGCAAACTGCTGCCTACAGCGCCAGCTCGCTCGGCAAGGGACTGCGCAGCTTTCAGCTGGCCAAAGATCTGTGGCTCACCCATAACCATTGAATCAAGGCCACTGGCTACTTTGGCAAGGTGTAGCCAGGCCTGCTTCCCTTCGTACTGAAAGGTCTCTCCTGTCTCAACTGATGGCACCGAGCAGAACTCCAGCAACCAATGCAGTACGGTATCGTTGAGCACTATTTGATTGGTGATGATTTCCGTGCGATTACAGGTCGAAAGAACAATCGCCTCGGCGTTTCCGAAGCCCGCCTGAGCAAGCCTGTCCAGCAGGCTTTGCAAGGCTTGCTGCTGCTGGGCCGGGGCGATGGCAAACCGTTCGCGCAGCGCAATGCCGGCAGTGACATGATTGATGCCAAACACCGAAAGTTGCACGCTTTTACTCAAAGGAAAATGGCCGCCTTAAAAAGCTACTGATCGTCTTGCCCCAGGGCTAAACGAAGGCACCTCGCGCGAGCACAGAAAACGCCATCAAAAGGGTCAAAACCTGCGGTTGATGCATCGGAAAAACTCCACATCTGTTTCCAATCAAATATTTCATTCATTTACCGCCTTGCTTCTAAGCCAAGACATTTCGCGGTACTATGCTTAGCACGTTAGGCATGGCTGAGCGCGTATACTGGGCAAATTCAAACCATACTGGCTGGCAAGTCTATCAAGATCCAGCTCCATACGCGCCGCTGTATTACCAAATGCGATCCGAGTATCAATGAGAGCCTCCGAACCAACGCCAACACCCCTCCCACTAGCACTGCTGGCAAACGCAGCCAAAGCGTTTTTTCTGGTGAGTTTACTTAGTGCCTGTGCCACGCTGAAATGGCCGGTCGGTAGCGACGACGACACCTCGGGGCCCGATGAAGCTGCGCTGCAGCAATCTGGCGATACAGACGGCGAATCCGTCCAGGCCGACATCGCTGAGGCGCCTAAGCCACCGCCGGAACGCCCCTTCTCTGCAACGTCACTACTTCGCCTACTGGTTGGCGAACTATCCGTTTACGAGCAGGATATCGTCGGCGCATCCAAACTTTACAATAGCGAAGCTAGTATCACTCAGGATGCAGGGGTTGCTCAGCGCGCCGCTCAACTTTCTCGTTATACACGCGATGAGAAAAGCGCATTAGCAATGGCCGAGCTCTGGTACAGTCTGGAGCCAGAAAACCCGGCTGCAGCGGAGAATCTTGCCGATTTGCTGGTTAGACTCGGCCGCCCTCTAGACGCGATTGCCATCCTCAAAAGGCAGTTTCAGGAAAATCAGGCAGGCAACTTCGCCGTCCTGCGCAATGGAAAGCTGGCCAACGACACCCTACCCGCGCTGCTAACAGAGCTCGCCACCCTCAATGCGGAGCCACACGACAATCAGTCCCTGCGATTCACCTACGCCATTTTGTTGCAGGCAATTGGAGAGAACGAGCGGGCGCTGGCACAGGTTGAAGCGCTGAAAAGCCTTACTGACGACTCCGCGCAGCTTGCAGAGCTCGAAGCCGGATTGCTCAATCAGCTGGATCGACCCAAAGAAGCTGCAAAGCTGCTCGCAGCTGAACTTAAAAACAGCCCCGACAACAAGGCACTACACACCGACTATGCGCGCACCCTGAACAAGTTTGATACCGTTCGCTCACAGGCAGAGTTCAAAGCCCTCGTCGACAAACACCCGAGAGACGTCAAACTGCTGATGGCTCACGCCCTGACAGCTTCCGAGAATGCGGACTATGTAGAAGCCAGATCAAGCCTGCTGCAGCTACTACAGATGCATCGCAGAAAGGATTTCGCGCATTTTAACCTTGGCCGCATAGCGTTTGAGGAAGCCGATTACAGCGAGGCGCTGACGCAGCTTCAACAGGTGCAGATCGGCACCTACTTTAGCAGCGCCACCCAGTTGATACTCGAGGTATTCCGCGAGCAAGATGATTCCGAATCCGCCACGCAGTATCTGTCAACACTTAGAGAGCAGATCCCGCAACAAGCGCCACTATTCTGGGCTTTCGAGTCCGGCTTCCATCGTGATAACGAGGATCTCGAAGCCGCGCTGGACACATTGAATACAGCAATTTTGGAATTACCCGGCGTCAGCGAGCTGCGCATGGAACGATCCTACGTGGCAGAAAAACTGGGTGATATGAACATCGCAGAAAGGGATTTACGCTGGGTCATCGAGCGAGAACCGAACAACGCGTCAGCGCTAAACGCGCTGGGTTATATGCTGACGATTAACACCGAGCGCTACGACGAGGCTTATCATTTAATCGCCAAGGCTGTCGCACTCGCGCCGCGCGATGCCGCCATTCGAGACAGTCTGGGCTGGGTGCATTTCAAATTGGGCAACTACGAGGAAGCTCAGGTGAACCTTGAAAGTGCCTATGCTGAGTTACCCGAAGACGAAGTCGCTGCTCACCTTATGGAACTCTACTGGACAACCAACCAGAAAAAAGAGGCCAAAAAGCTTTATCGCTCTATCAAAAAAAGCAAACAGCCACACCCAATGCTGCAGGAGCTGATGGATAAACTGGAGATACGCTTCTAAAGCGACAAACGATGGGTGTTCCGCGCTTTGCCTGGCGACGCACGTCAGGGACTATCGTACTGCTGGCATTGCTCTCGGCGTGCCAATCACTAGCGCCCAATGCACCGGGCGAAATCACCCGCGACAACTGGCTGGCGAGCGGCAGGATCGCGCTGCAATCTACAAGTGAGCTGGACGGGCAGGTGCGCGCCGAGTCAGTCAGGTTTGAGTGGGAGCAACACCAAGAGCAGTATCGAATCGATCTCTCTGGCAGTTTCGGGCTTGGGCGCACTTCGATTGTCGGCAAGCCGTCGTCAGTGCAGTTGTTCAGGGGCAAAGAGCTTATCGCAACAGCGGCAAGCGCCGACGATTTACTCTACCAGCAAACCAGCCTCGAACTCCCGGTAGCGCAGCTGCGATACTGGGCTCTGGGGCTGGCGTCAGCCGACGAAAACCTCAAAACCACCGACAGCTGCGCAATACCGGAACAATGCTCACTGGACCCGATACTTAGCGGCGACTGGAGCATTCAGTACCCGGACACTATGCTCGTTGACGGCAACGTTCTGCCTGCAAAAATACTGGCAACCAGGACTGGGCTCCGCCTCGTGATTCGACTCAGCGCCTGGTCAAGCGCAGCTGCCGAAATACCTTTACCCGGCACCACCAGCGCCAGCTCAAACCAATGAAGCGCAAACTCACAGTCCGCGCGCCCGCCAAACTCAATCTGTTTCTGCAGATTACCGGTCAACGCGACGATGGCTACCACCAACTGCAAACACTTTTTCAGCTGCTGGACTACGGCGACACGTTGGAATTCGAAAAAGCAGACTCGGCAATCTCGCTCAACCCCTCGATTCCCGGGGTGCCCGATGAGCAGAATCTCATCGTCCGCGCGGCCGAACTCCTGAAAAATAGCGCCGATTACCGTGGCGGAGCCAGGATAGCGCTGCATAAGTCGCTACCCATGGGTGGAGGGCTGGGAGGCGGTAGCTCCAATGCAGCGAGCACACTGCTGGCGCTCAATGCGCTGTGGGGCACAGGCCTATCGTTGGGCGAACTTGCAGACCTCGGTCTCCAGCTTGGGGCCGACGTACCGGTCTTCGTTCTGGGCCGCAGTAGCCTGGCCGAGGGCATCGGCGAGAAGCTCTACCCGGTGGAGCTGGAGGAGGCGCATTATTTGGTATTAAAACCGCCGATCGAGGTCTCTACACCCCGTATTTTTCAGGATCCCCGATTGACACGGGACAGCCTTCCGATCAGAATAGCCGCCTTTTTTCGGCAGGTCGAAAATAGCTCGCAAACCGCCATCGACCGGGTTGCAGAGCCGCTGTCGGAACAGGCTGTCGAAGCGCTCACGCACTGGAGAAAGACCGGTCGTAACGACTGCGAACCCGTTGTCAGAGCACTTCATCCCGAGATAGACCGCTGCCTCGACTGGCTCGATGAGAGAGCCGAGGCCAGACTAACCGGTACCGGCAGCTGTATATTCGCAAGATTTGAATCGCAGGATCAGGCGGAGCAAGCGCTTCTGGAGCGGCCCGCCGATACGCTAGGTTTTACCTGCAAAGGCTGTAATATTTCAGTCGCACATCAGGACATTGCCAATTGGCTATCCTGAGGAAATAGGGAAGCGGGAAGCACCCGCGAACACAGATTATTGGGGCGTCGCCAAGTTGGTAAGGCACGGGGTTTTGATCCCCGCATGCGGAGGTTCGAGTCCTCCCGCCCCAGCCACTATTTGTAAGAACGATTAACAGCGACCAACGCGCGATTTCTGGTCGCTCAAGGGTTCGGGAGAACGAGAACACCGTCCATTAAAGGGACGGGTTCGACCAAATGCGACAGCATTTGGGGCAACGCCTGTAGGCGTTGGGGCAGAGCGTTAAGCGAAGCCCTGAGAATAGCCCTAAGGCTATTCGAATCAATCCTCCCGCCCCAGCCATTATTGCTAAGGTAGACTAAGCAACAAGCAAACACTACAAAGCTGTTAAGCTCGAGCGCGAAGAAAAAGACGCTCACGCATCACGGCACAGACCAACAGAATTCAACCTGCCCCTCGCAACTCAAGCAAAACTTCAGAGGTAAACCCCTTGGCCAAGCACCTAATGCTCTTCACCGGTAATTCGAATCCGGCTCTAGCGAGCAAAGTTGCCGTGCAGCTCGGGGTTTTGATGGGCAAGGCAGACTGCGACAAATTTAGCGACGGCGAAGTTTCCGTTGAAATACACGAAAACGTGCGCGGAAAAGATGTCTTCGTCATTCAGTCGACCTGCAATCCGACGAATGACAATCTGATGGAGCTGTTGATTCTGACCGATGCGCTTAGACGAGCATCGGCACAGCGCATCACAGCAGTACTGCCCTACTTCGGTTATGCGCGTCAGGATCGGCGCGTGCGTTCGGCCCGAGTGCCGATCACAGCCAAAGTCGTGGCGGATATGATGGTACGAGTCGGCGTTGACCGCGTGTTGACGATCGATCTGCATGCCGAACAGATTCAGGGCTTCTTTGACTGCCCGGTTGATAACGTCTATGGCGCACCGGCGCTTGTGAGTGACATCGAGGCACAAAAGTACCCCGATCTGCAGGTCGTCTCGCCAGATATTGGCGGTGTTGTGCGCGCCCGAGCGGTCGCAAAACAACTTGGAGCCGAGCTCGCGATTATCGATAAGCGTCGCCCGCAAGCTAACGTTGCCGAAATTATGAATATTATTGGTGACGTTGAGGGCAAAACCTGCCTGATGATCGACGATATTGTGGATACTGCCGGGACACTTTGCACGGCCGCCAAGGCCCTCAAGGAAAAGGGTGCAGCCAAAGTTGTCGCCTATTGTACGCACCCTGTGCTGTCTGGCCCGGCCATCGACAGAGTTAGCAGTTCCGATCTGGACGAGCTGGTCGTCACCGACACGATTCCGCTCACCGAGGCGGCAGAAGCCTGTGACCGAATCCGGGTACTCTCGCTCTCCAGTGTGTTGGCCGAGTCGATTCGTCGGGTCAGCAACGAAGAATCTATTAGCGCGATGTTCCTCAACCACTGAGGTCGAGTCTCGCAACAAATTCGGAAGCGGTTTCCATTATTCACCACTTCCAATAAGCGTTTGGCATCTGCCAGACAATCATTAACCCAATGAGTAACCCGGTCGCAGGGCCTCATTGATTAGACTGAGGATAAAACCATGTCTGATGCATTTGAGCTCGAAGCAACGAGCAGAGCAGACGTAGGGAAAGGTGCGAGCCGCCGCCTACGCCGATTAGAAGGTAAGATACCCGCTATTGTTTATGGTGGCAAAGAAGCACCGGTGAACATTACGCTGGACCACGACGACCTGTGGCACCACCTCGAAAATGAGGCCTTCTTTTCGCACATCATTAACCTGAAAATCGACGGCAGCGGTCAGGACGTTCTGCTCAAGGATCTGCAGCGTCACCCCGCCAAGAACCAGGTGATGCACGCGGACTTCCTGCGTGTCGATAAGAACCAGGCGATCACCGTGAATGTACCGTTGCACTTTGTCAACGAAGACAGCTGCCCAGGCGTCAAACTACAGGGCGGCCGCATCTCACACAGCATCACCGAGCTTGAGATTCGCTGTCTACCCAAAGACCTTCCTGAGTACATCGAAGTCGATATGGGAGCAGTGGAGACCGGTCAGGTTGTCCATATCTCGGACATCAAACTGCCTGAGGGCGTAGAAAGCGTCGCGCTTTCACATGGCGCCGAGCATGACCTTTCGGTAGCCAACTGTGCAGCACCTAAAGGCGGCTCTGACGACGCCGATGCTGAAGACAGCGCTGAAGGCGGCGAGAGCGAAGGCGACGCCGAGGCGTAATCTAAGCTCAGGCACAAGCCTGTGCACGACCCTAAAAGCCGAACTGCCCCTACCCTGTAGTCAGTTCGGCTTTTTTATGTCTGGCAAGTCGCTCGACACCGAGTACAAGCCGCCATATCAATGAAAACTCATGGCCTCGCAAAGCGCAATTAAACTCATCGTAGGACTGGGAAACCCCGGCAGCGAATACGAACACACCCGCCACAATGCGGGGTTCTGGTTCGTCGACAGACTTTTCGACAAATACGGCTCGGGTTCGCTGGCGCAGGAAAGCAAGTTTAAGGGCTGGGCGGGTAGCTGCATGATCGGCGCCAAATCTGTCCGCCTGCTAAAGCCAGATACTTTTATGAACCTAAGTGGCCAGTCAGTTGCGGCGCTTGCCAACTTCTACAAAATCGACTGCGAAGAGATTCTCGTCGCGCACGATGAGCTGGATATCGAACCGGGTACCGCTCGCCTGAAGATGGGCGGTGGACACGGTGGACACAACGGTTTGCGCGACATCGTAAGCGCAATGGGCAACCGCAAGGATTTTGCACGGCTACGTATTGGCATCGGTCATCCGGGGAAAGCCAGCCAGGTATCAAATTTCGTACTTAAAAAAGCCTCTAGCAAAGAACAGGGTTATATCGATGAAGCGCTGCTGGAGTGTGTGCGCCATATCGAGGCCATTGTTAGCGGGGACTGGCAGCCAGTCATGAACGAGCTGCACGGCTTTAACGCCAACCCGGAAGCGCGAGCACGAGAGGAGGCCAAAAAGGCCGAAAAAGAACGCAAAAAGCAGGAGCGCGCAGCGCAACGTGCCGCCGCGAATGCCGAAAAATTAGCACAACAGAACGAACAAGCTGAGGAACAGCCCCTCTCAAATCCGGAGAACACTGATGGGATTTAACTGCGGCATTGTCGGACTCCCCAACGTGGGTAAATCGACACTCTTTAACGCACTGACCAAGGCTGGCATCGATGCCGAGAACTTCCCGTTCTGCACGATCGAGCCAAACACTGGAGTCGTGCCGATTCCCGACCCGAGGCTCGACGCGATTAACGCTATTGTCAATTCGCAAAAGGTGATCCCGACTACCATGGAGTTCGTCGACATTGCAGGGCTGGTGGCAGGCGCATCAAAAGGCGAGGGGCTGGGCAACCAGTTTCTTGGGAACATACGCGAGACCGATGCGATCGCCCACGTTGTGCGCTGTTTTGACGATGAGAACGTGATCCATGTCGATGGAGGCGTCAATCCGGCTGCTGATGTTGAAGTCATCAACACCGAGCTCGCGCTTGCCGATCTTGAAACGGTCGAGAAAGCCCACCAGCGCTACAGCAAAGCCGCCAAGGGCCAGGACAAAGATGCCATTGCAATGGTTGCCCTGCTCGACAAAATCCTCCCGCATCTCAACGAGGCCAAGCCCCTGCGCTCGCTGGGCCTGAGCGACGACGAGCTCAAGCAACTCAAAGTCCTTAACCTGCTGACAGTCAAACCAACTATGTATATAGCCAATGTCGATGAAGACGGTTTCGAAGGTAATGCGCACCTGGATAAAGTGCGTGAAATTGCTGCGTCGGAAGCTGCTGTTGTGGTTGCGATCTGCAACAAGCTAGAGGCCGAGATCGCCGAGCTCGAAGACGAGGAGCGCGATGAATTCCTCGAAGAGCTGGGCATGGAAGAAGCAGGGCTCGATCGCGTGATTCGAGCTGGCTATGAACTACTGGGCCTGCACACCTACTTCACCGCCGGCCCCAACGAAATTCGCGCCTGGACCATCCCGCTGGGCGCGAGCGCCCCGCAGGCTGCCGGAAAAATCCATACCGACTTCGAGAAGGGCTTTATTCGCGCCGAAGTCATCGCCTACGACGATTATGTCGCCAATAAGGGCGAACAAGGGGCGAAAGATGCCGGCAAATGGCGCCTCGAGGGCAAAGACTACGTCGTCAGCGACGGCGATGTGGTGCATTTCCGGTTTAATGTCTAAGCAGAGAACTTCTGATATTGACAAGCTCGAGGCCAATAAGCAGAATGCGCCTCCGTTTCGCGACGAACAGATATACGGCAAGGTAGCTCAGTTGGGTTTAACAGACCGTTGCACCGCAACGCAGCTGAGCAAACGCCAAGACAGGAGTCGAAGGCGGTGCAAATTAAGCACTGCGAAGTAGCGACAGGACGTCTGCTGCGTTCTAAGTTTCCGGCAAGGTAGCTCAGTTGGTTAGAGCACATCACTCATAATGATGGGGTCGGCGGTTCGAATCCGCCCCTTGCTACCAATAAACGACCCTGCCCTTTGGCGGGGTTTTTTATTGGTGCCAGGGTCGAGATAAGAGCATCCAAACAAGTCTGCGCAGGTGCCCTCCTGAAAAGACACATAATACAAACCCCCTTGAACCTCCACACTTGTAACGCCAAACAGCCTGACAAAGCCGTCCACATTGCCGACACTAAGCGTCGCTGTTTGAGAGTTGTAGCAAAATAAGAAAGTAACCGGCATAACAAGCCGACGTGAACAGAAAGTAAGATTCACATTACCTAGAGCTCAAACTTTGAAATCTGATCTTACCAGCGATGATCAACTGCTACCTCAGCAAAGCACTCAACTCTATACTCCAGCCAACAACAGCATCCTAAAAAACCAGATTCACCATAGAAACCACAAGCAGGCCTATCTGTGCCAGAAAACCCAGCATCATGCCCTTGCCTCGGCTGGTCGGATCCTTCACATAAGCAAACGAATACAGAATACGCCCCAACAAATAAACAGCGCCGAGCGCAGCTGCAATAGTCGGTGACCCCGTAGACGCACAGGCCGCGAGCAGAGGGAAGATCAAAACGGACTGCTCTACCGCATTCATATGCACTCGATAGTGCCGCTCAAACATTTCGTTACCCGTCGTCGCAGGTGCTTTCACCTCATAAGTCCCGCGCGCTTTACCCACCATCGCCATGAGATAGATCATGTGCAGACAAATCGCCAAAACCACTAACCATACCAAAGCCATCTTATTACCTCTTTTATTTCGACACACAAAAACTAGGCATCCGGGCCAGAATTAAGCAGGCGCACCTCGCGCTGCGGGAACGGCATACTGAAGCCATGATCCTTCAGGGCCTGCCAGATCATCAGCTTTAGATCGGCATCAACTCGATTCCTACCATCATCGATGCCATGCATCCAGAACTCAACTAGAACCACAATACCCGAATCGCCGAATTCATCGATCTCGGCATCGGGTAACTCCTCCACCGGCACATCGTCACCACTAATAACCTGCGGATGACTCGCAACAACATCCCTAACGATAGGAAATAGCTTATTAAGGTCGGTATCGTAGCTTACGGAGAAGGTAAAGTCATAGCGCTGTTTGTCATCGGTATGCGACCAATTGGTAAACGCGCTGGTGACAAAGGTTTCGTTAGGCACCATGACCTCTTTACCTTCGTAGGTCTCAATAACCGCGTAGCGTAGTTTTATTTCGCGCAGGATGCCAAAGGTACCATCGTCCAGCTCGATGTGATCACCAACCGTAATCGATCGGTCAAAAAGAATAATCATGCCCGAGATAAAATTGGATGCGATTTGCTGCAAGCCAAAACCCAACCCTACGCCTAATGCGCCGCCAAATACAGTGAGCGCCGTGAGATTAATGCCGGCAATCTGCAGCAGCAGGATAAACAGCACAGAAAACAGAACGATCTCAAACAGCTTGGCCAGCAGCTCTCGCGTGCCAACATCCAGATTTGCCTGCTCGCGAATCGCCTTCTGCCCGACAACGTTAGAGCGATTGCCCAACCAGTAAAAGAAAGCGCCAAAGATCGTCGCTCGGATCACTCCGAGTAAAGAAAGGGTGATGTTACCCACGCTAACCGACCAACCAGCCAGCACCGCTTGAACGGCGGGCAGAATATTGAATGCGTAGAGCACCGCCATAGGCACCAAGGTCCACAGCAGCAGCGCCCGCACAAAGCCCTGCTCGATAAATCTTCTAATCGACGTGAGCAACAGCCAGGCCAACGCAAGTCCCTGCGCGATCTTCACCAGCCAGGCCTGTCCCAAAAGAGAACTTGAAAGATCAACCGAGATACTCAGAACAAGGTAAAGAACCAGAGAACTTGCTATTAGCGCCAGGCCTGCCGCCAGTGTTTTAACCGGAGCAAAGCGCTGCGACCACGCTGCAGCCAGCAAGCGTTTAAACAGCAAGGCAAGCGGAATTGAAACAAGGGCCGCGACGGCTATCAGACCGAGTTGGGCATAGGTTTCCGGCTGCTGAAACATCAATGCAACGTCGCCCGGCATGGTTTGCAAGGTCGCGATACCGGTTTCGAGAAAATCGTCAACCGCTTCGTTCTGGAGCGCTGCGTCTAGACCTTCAACCTTAGCGGGCATTTCAAGCTCTTGAGTCATTGCAATCTCACTCGGATCATTCATCTTATTGTCCGCCATTATTTACTGCGGTGCACATTAGCCAGATAAGCTTAACCAAGAAAACTCAATCGGTTAACAGGCTCCGGGTAAAAATTGTAAAGAAAGAAAACCAGCGTTTGCCTAGAATTAGACTCTCACTTAGAATCGAGCGTCGATTGAATTCAATAAGCGAGATTATCAATGAGCGGACGCGGTCAGCTGGGAATCGGTGGTTTTTTACTCCGCCTTGTGTTTGCACTGGTATTGGTTTTTGCTACTTATAACCCCAGTGGATACTCCTATCTGGAATGGGTGCGCTCGGCAGCTGAGACACCAATGGTCTACAAAGTTATCAGTGGGGTCGTTCTCGCCATTGGCTGGGTCATTTATCTACGTGCCACGAAGAATTCACTGGGAGTTTTTGGAATTGTTTTGTCTCTGGCACTGCTGGGCTGCGTTGTTTGGCTGTTTATCGAGTGGCGCCTGTTCGAGGCGTCTAACCGAACAGCGATGACTTGGGCAGCGCAGGGAGTGATTGCGGCCTTGCTCGCTATCGGTATGAGCTGGTCGCACATCAGGCGTCGCCTGAGCGGCCAATACGATACCGACGAAATCGAGTAGAGAGTAGTAGCTCCAATCGTTCAATCGAGGCGTGCCAACAAAAACCCTATCTCGCTATAGTCTCTCGGCGAGATTAAGGCGAAAAAAAAGCGGCCAATGGCCGCTTTTCTTATGGTTTCGAATTAAGCTGCAGCAGTCTCTTTAGACTCAGCGGTGTCAGCGTCTTCGACCTGATCTTCAACTTTGGCTTCGAGTTCTTTGACTTTGCCAGTCAACTCTTTGTTCTCTACCTTCAGCTTGTTATTGGATTTCTGCAACAGCTCAATCGCCGCGTTTTGCTCGGCCTGCTTTTTCTTGTTAGCGTCCAGATTCTTTTTCATTTTCTTGACGTCGTACTGGCGGTATTCCTTTAGCTCGGCACGATCTGCTTGCATGTCTTTCTGGATCGTCTTGTTGCGTTTCTTTTGCGACTCAAGTTCTTCCTGCAGCTTGGCGGTGCGGCTGGTCAGCTCTCGATTGAGCTGCTCGATACGCTTGGTATCGTTCTGCGGAGACTTCAGCTCGCTAATTTGCTGCGCCTGATTGCTCAGCGTCTCTTTCTGCTTTTCAATGGTTGCTTTCAGCGCTTCAATCTCGTTAAGACCTGCCTGAATCTCAGCATCTTTGGCGCTCAGTTCGCCCTCGTACTGCTTCTTTAAGTCGGCTTCGATTTCGATAAGTCGTTCAAGATTTTTAGCTGCAAGCATAGAAAATACCTTATAAATGAAAAAGTTGAGTCGCACCCCTCGCAACAAGAGGCTTTAGATTGTGGTACCGGGGAAGTGAAATCCGGAAGAGCTTTGATCAAAATACAATCAAATTTGCGGGCGGAATCTTACACCAATTCAGCCGCCTGTGCGCAGGAAAAATCACATTTAACGCGGTGAAATCGGGCTCTACCGTGAAACTACCCAGAGAAACCGAGCCAAAGCGGTAAAACAGGCTATTGGCTGATACTATCGGAGTGTTCTGTGAAATAAGTTCTGCGGGTTCGAGTTCACGCCTGAGTCTATGGTTCCGCCATCTACCGCTCTCAAATACCCTCTTATCATCGGCGCGCTATCAGCCGTCGCTCTGCTATCGATTTTTTTATTCGCTGTCAAATTTGACCAGATTGGCCACGAGGGCCATTTATCTCTCACTGAGACCGAACGGATCTATGACCCGGACGCTTTACTATCCATCGATACGCTTCCCGACCCTGTGCCTCAAAGCCCTGCGACTCTGGATTGGTCAAACGAGCTGCAAGCTGCAACCGTTGGACAGCACTGGGTCCGGTATGACATTAAAAATCTACCGCGCCAGTACGACTACCTGAAGGTCGACATGGCATGGCTGGATCATGTTTCTGCTTACTTCGTCAATACACGGGGGCAGTATCGGCGGTTTATTGCCGGCGACAACGATACTTTTGTTCAAAGAGCGATAGCTTTTAGAAAGCCCGTGTTCCCTATTATTCGATCAATCGACGGGATGCCGGTCGACGCTATTGTTTTCAAGGTGAGCGCGCAAGGCTACTTTTCGTTTCCGCTTGTCGCACTGACGGATACAGCATTTCATACCCGAGCCAACCTCGACCACTTGTTTTATGGCGCCTGGCTGTCAATACTCGTTGCACTAGGCAGCTATAACGCCGTCCTTTTTTTCTCACTACGCAATGGCCTACATATTTACTATGCCGCCTATATTTTTTCTTACGCGGCTTTACTAGCGGTCGCTAGCGGCATGGCACAGCAGTACTTGTGGCCAGACGCACTTGGCGTTACCACGCCAGCTGCGCACGCTTCACTGGCCGTTACCAATCTTACGACAGTGCTATTTGCCACGCATTTTATGTCGCTCGGCAAAAGAATGCCCCGTACCAATAAAGCGCTACTAGCACTTGGGATTATCTCAATCGTTCTAATTCCTTTTGCAATCGTGCTGAGCTACTCAGCACTGGGCTATATGTTGTTGTGCTCGTTCGCGATTATGGCGATAGTTTTCACTTGCGCTCTACACCAAACGATTCGCGGCAACGCGAGCGCACCTTTTCTGCTCGCCTCTTATGTTGTACTCGTACCGAGCAACGCAATAGCGCTGATGCGATTCATGGGACTCTACGAAGACGCCTCTTGGGCGGAGCATTTGGCGGAGCTTGGTCTCCTCATCGAGGCGGGCATCCTGTCTTTTGGCATTGCCTCACGGGTCAATACGCTCAAGAAAGAGAAGGACGGACTCGCGCTGGCACAGGAAAGAGAGCGCGCCTCGTTTGCACGTGAGCTCGTTTATATTAAGGAACAGGAACGAAAATCTATTGGTAAGGCGCTCCATGACAGCCTGGGCCACAAAATTATTGCTGCCAAAACTATGCTGCAGCCGCAAACAGTTCGACAGACAGAAAAAGGTAGTCACGATAAGAGTAGTCGCGATAAAGCCAGTCACAATAAGGATAATCGCGATGCAGTAAAGATACTGGAAGAAACCTTGAATGAGCTTAGAGACCTGTCGCAGCTACTCTACCCTGCCATACTCGACGATCTCGGCTTGAAAAGCGCTGTAAACGCCCTCGCAGAACGCGCGCTGACGCCCGCAGACATCACCTACTGCGTGCAGGTTAACTACCACAAGCTTGATAAGGAGACTGAGCTGCTAGTATATCGCGCCGCGCAGGAGTGCATAAGCAACGTTATTAAACATAGCGATGCAGAAAATTTCCAGCTTACGATCGATCAAAAAGCACCATTTGCGAGCGCAAGCTTCACAGCATGCGATGACGGCAAACCCTCGCTAAGCAACGACAATATGGGTTTTGGTCTCAGCACCTTACAAAAAAACGTGGAGCTACTGGGCGGCAGATTCTGGATTGGAATCAACGATGCGAAGAAAAACTGCATCCGCATCGAATTGCCTGCGTAGTGACAGAGGCAATTCGATTTTCAACTCCTGCTCCTTTTTTTACGGAGAATGGTGAGCGCTCGGCTTCACTTATACCTTCTAGCACCGGCTCCAAGCAGCATACACGCTAGCAACAGCGTACCCACCCAAGGCATTGGAACGTTAAACTCCTGCGGATCCAGCAATTCCTCGCCAGCGGGGCCCTCTCCATCATCCAGATTTTGCGAGTCTTCGACGCCGTCAACACTCTGGAACTCTTCATTGGAGTCAGTGTTGGATAAGGGCTGCGCAGCCGAACACTGCTGCAAATTCTGAGTAGAGCTATCCAGCAGATAGGCTCGTATGCGATCCGCATCTGCATCATTACAAATTTCATCACCATTAACGTCGCATTTGGCGGTGTTAATGCCCGGTGGTAAACCAGCCGAGAACCTGACGATTAAAACCGCGTCCGTATTGTCTACAGTGCCAGAATCATTAACATCACCACATTGACATACGTCGCCGATAGTATCGACTACTCCAAAGCTTGTACCACCAGAGTTGGCTTGATCGGGGTTGGCCACATAGGGGCAGTTGTCGTCAAGGTCATCGATGCCATCGCCATCACTATCCTCATCAACGACAATCAGGTCGCTTGGCAAGACTGCGATAATTTCGCCAATCGCGTGATCAAATCGCAGAGGCTCTTCCAATGTATACGGTGAGACGCTAGCGATGACTGCTATCTCTTCGTTATCCCGCCCGGGGCTAATAACAATGACGTCACCAGAAGCAAAGAAGGGTGACGATGACGGAACACCAAGCTCGGCTAAACCGACGATATCGAAACTGCTGTCGCCTGCCTCAGAATCCCTAGTGAGCACGGAAACTGGCAAGGTATCAATACTGTCGTTATTGCCTTTGGCGGTGGCAACATCAATCTCGGTCCAAACAAACCTACTGGCAGGCACTACCGTGTTGGCGCTTAATACCCGGGGATCACCATTCTCATTGAAAACAATATTCGAAGATGACTGCACGGACTGAGGGCCACGTTCGAGTCGAACGAGATCACCATCTAGCACCTGAATGACATCCGACTCATCTGCTCCGGGCGACAAGTAGGTTTCACTGACATCACCCTCCTCAATAAGTTCGTTATTCTTGAAGAATACGCGCAATGGCGCTATTGACCAGGGCAGCACCTTCTCGAAAAAGTCTGTATAAACCTCTAGTGCATGTGCATACTGGTAAGCGAGCTTAAAGGCATCATCGGTTGCTCTCAAAGCGACTCCTTTAGAAGAAAGCGGTACAAAATAGGTTGCCGCATCCGCATCGACAACCTTTAGCCCATTGGCATTTTCGGGCAACAGGTAGCGTGTTTCTCCAGCATAGTATGTCGCGTGAATACCTTCACGCGATATTTCCACAATCGTCTCTGCCGCTTCATCGGTATTTAAAGTATGCGCTCGCAAGAATTTCGCTCTGACAGACTCAATAAAGAACGAGAACGACTCTCCATGTTGCATACCTACAGCGTTCATTAGCTCCAGATATATCGCAACGCGCCTGAAGGGGTTCTTAATGAAGGCGCCGGACTCGTCGAGAATGTGAAGAAAATCTATATCGCCAGTGAATGAGCGAAATCCATTGGGCCCATTCATCTCGGGGATATATATTTTTCTCCCGTCAGCCGTTTCAGATACCTTGACAGCTCTTTGCGCTCCGCTTTCGTCGATGTCATAAACGACCGCATCATCAATATTCGACGTACGTTTACCAGTACTGTCGAATACTGCGCCATCACCGACAATGCGGAAAGGTCGTCGCTCCCCCGAAAGGTATGGAAGCTTGTCAAATGCACTAGACAACCCTTGTTCCTTGAAACCAAACGCGAGGGGCAAGCCATTGGTAATAAAGTCCCCGCCCTTGTAAATGATCGGCTCACCATCCGGACCCAACACTGGCGCACCATTGGCGTCGGTAAGTGGCTTACCGATATCTTCTAAACGACCAAACTTACTGTCCGAGCGATAATCATGCCATTCGCCAGTTCGCAGTCGTGCTCTTTCACGAACCTTAAGGTACTTGTTCATGGAAGCGTCGAGCCCGCGAATATTTTCGACTTTAATACCTTGTGCAATCAAATCATCGACCGCCGCCAGCCCTGGTGGTGCTGTGAGTCCGTGCGCCTCTAGCATCCAGTTATTGAGCTGCTGCGTGAATGCCGGATCACTCTCCCAACGTTTATTGACGATCCGGTACCCGGTTTTCGGGTCTCGGGCAAAGCGGACTTTCGTGGGGTCTACCGGATCAACTTCCAACTTGTAAATCAGCGAATCAGCGACATCGACAGGTGGTTCAACCATTATTACGGTATCTTTAGCCTCACGCGGATAACCCAGATAGTCGATATCGGTGTCGTTTGTATTTTTTTGCTTGACCATCTGGCCTTTCAGGTAAGCGAATCCACTCTTGATCTTGGCAATTGCTCGCGCGCCTCTGGATCTAAAGCCGCAACGGGCCTTGTACTTGACACAGATTTTTTCGATCAAATCGAGTGTGTTCTCCGAAACACCTACCAAAGAAGCAACTTTCTTGCTGAGTTTTGCACCTGCCGGTAAATTGTCTGAGGTAAATAGCTCAGAGGGATCCTTCTTCGAATCGGCTAGCCAGGGCTGAGCAATCTCGTCGGTTTTAGAGATGTCGAGGGTGTCTTCGAGCCCCTTCAAATGCTTATTGACGTCCTCAACCAGAGAAGTCGAGGGCGGCGCCACCTTTTTGGGTAGAACGGGATACTTCGCCTTCGGCACAATCTTTTTAGAGAGCGCGCGTCCTGTGCTCTGAACAGAGGTTCTGACCAGCTTTGTGCCTAGCAATGCATCAGCGTTCTCTCCGAGTACATAAGTCGTCTTACGCGCCATGGTGCGATAATCAGAGGATGCAAAATCCTCAAAAGCCTGTGCAGTATTGTCAAAGGCCCTGCCGACAATCTGTTCTTCCTGCTCCGCAGTAATGACTGCTGCACGCACAAGCGAAGAGGTTAAAATCTGATATTCGGTGCGCAGACGCTGTGCCGCGGCCGGGTCATCGTTGTACCAGGAGTTCCAGATGTCAGCCGCAGTGTCAGCACTATAGTGAAAGAACCGCCCCATGTAATCGAGATTACGTTGTGCAACGAACTCGGTGGCGTCTAGCAGCGCACCCGGGAGCGTGCCGAGGCCATACAGCAAAGAGCCGACGCCGGCGACAAAGTTGCACGCCAGATCCACGCCATAAGACCAGTAGTTACAACTATCCTGCTCGTCCGGTAAATATTGATTGACCTTGAGCGGAACAGAAAAATCACGCTTGTAGTCACCTGACGTATCATACTCAAGGCGCTCCAGTAACTCGCTCTCGCGTTTAGCTATAGCGCCCGACTCCAGGAATGCTTCCAGCGTTGCATACTTGTTGTCATCAGTGTCGATGATTTCGCCATCTTCTGAGGTCTCTATTGTAGAGGCAATCACATAATAGTGGACTTTAGCGCGGCTAAATACGTCTGAGCATACGGTCGCTAACATGCCACGCAGTTTAATCTCGGTGGGATCGTGCTTCTCGGTCTCTGTATCTTTATCTTTAGGTTTAAGGTAGTAAACCTGTGTGAAGCTTGGTGTATCGTCGAGGTACTTTTCCGCGAATTCGGTACAACTCTTTTCTGCAACATCGCCAGCTTCTTTATAAATACGACCATCAGTTGCGGTACTTCCCTCCTCGAATAGCCCTCCCCTACCGGCGTTCTCAGTAGGCACTGCAATGACAGCCGCCGTTACCCAGTTCGTCTCCGAGAAATTTTGCAGGTAACCATCCAGCCTTATTGGTGCACCGGAAAACGGCTGTAGCGCTGAGTTATAGGCCGCATTTGATTCGTCGATGCTGGGTCTTCGCAGCTTGGCGCCAAATTTAAGGACCGTATCTTTACTAATTTTAAATTCGTCTCGCCCGCTGCCCTTGACGTTTTCTCCCAGATAAACGCCTGTTACGGTTGGTTCAACCTCAAGATCCGGAGATCCGGCAAAGGGTGCCATCAGGATTGTGTAACGAATCTTTGCTCCTGCCTCAAGGCTTGGAACCGTTTGCCCAAAACCCTCCGGCGGGATTATTTTTATTTCAGTCAGAGGTATGCTGACGTCGCCGGGCGTTAGCGATTTCATCGCCCGAGTAAAGTCACCCAACTCGCTGATCGTCACATTCTGGATAGGTTCTGAGCTTATGTTAGTAATATCGATGTGAAATTCCATGCAATCAGCTTTGATAGGTACATCATTTCCTGCGGCTGCTGCGGTTTCCTCAACATACGTTTTACAATCCTCTCCCAAATCCTCAACCAGGGTTTCTGCGGCGCTGAACTGATCGGGAGTCACAGTGACTTCGACGTCAAAAACATTCTCCCCGATCCTGAAACTACTGGTATCAGAAGATTCGAGCTGTTCGCCCAGCGAGGTGTACTTCACCAGACTCTCTAAAGTGGTAAATCCATCCTTTATAGCTCTGAGCTTATAGGTGCCTTTGTAAATTTCCTGCTCAGGACCAAATGAATCAGGTAGTGCCGGATTCGCTGTTTCATTGAGAGACGAAAACTGTAATAGCTTATCGTCGAAGATAAGTGGGTACTCAGAGAGTTTAATCTCGGATTCCTGCTCCGTATCGCCGTCCTGATCCGAGTCACCAGCAGAGGGGTCGTCTGTGTTAGAGGGATCCTCCTCAGCGGGCGGCAGTACAATCTCCAGTTCAAAATCCAGATTTTCAACGACACCAAAACCTTCCGTTGTAGTAACAGAAAGGTTAACCTCGACCAACTCTTCAACGGCCGCTCTCGCCTCCTGCTGGCCATTGGCATTGATAAACAGGTCGACTCCATCGACGACGTCGATGTCGACGACAACCTCTGGCGGCTTCAGTGAAAGGGTACACTGGGTCGTCTCATCAAAAGGCTGGACAGTCGCTGTTACGTTATAATCACCCGCCTGTTCATAGTCGTTAGTTACATAGTCATAAACACTGGCAAAGTCATAGGTATTACCATCACCAAATGACCAGTCGACCGTACTCTGTTCGACACAGGCCTCACTTTCATCGCCGCAGAAGTCAAACTCCGGATCGCAGTCGCCATCGAACGAGGGATCACCGGGATCACCGAAGTCGAAATCACCTCCATATAAATCACAAAGATTGTAGACATCTGCTTCGAATACCACTCGACCTGAAACGTCTTGGTCCGGTTCTATATAAACGTCCGCTCTATCACCGTTCTCGTTGTCGCAAGTGTATTCGAACTTTGGTTCTGGTAAGGGGTCTGGATCCGGCACATCGCAATTTGGCATTGGTCCAGACGAGGTCAGGGTT
This sequence comes from uncultured Pseudomonadales bacterium, assembly GCA_964504585.1. Lineage (GTDB taxonomy): Bacteria > Pseudomonadota > Gammaproteobacteria > Pseudomonadales > UBA7434 > UBA7434. The sequence continues at coordinate 29,352 of CAZDEW010000016.1, forward strand.
AGCGGATTAGTAATCTGAGCGTCAAAACCTTCAAACCCATTGCGCAAGAACAGGTTAATTCGGCTCTGCGCCTGCGAGCCTCCACCGTCTGTTTCAGGATAAGGCCCAAGATAGTACTCGGCTCGACAATTTGGCCAGAACGCCCCGCGCCAGTCTTCACCCTCGCGCCGATTCGCGGTAACTTTGAGTTCACAGAATCGGTCTCCGGCATTACAGCCGATCATCGCATCGCAGTTTCTTGCAAACTGTTGTATTACTTCAGTACTGGCTCCCTCAGGTGCTCGAGGACAGCGCTCACGGTTGGGTGTAAAAGAAAACGTTCCCCAACGAACAGGCCTGAAAAAATAGAAGAATGGATCGCTTGGCCGATAGCCCTGCGTGTAATACAGGGTTCCGCTCCTGTAGGTAAGACGCTCCCAGCTGGGGTAGCTATCCGGGAAATTACCCGGTGGAGTGTACGTATAGCGAACGACGCCCTGATCAACGACGGTTGCCGGTGAAACGCTCAGTGTTCCGCCGCCCGGCGTCGAGACTGGGTTCCTGTGTTCGGACCCGTGGTCTGCGAACACAGAAATCGAAAAACCTGTGATAAAGAACAGCAAAAACCAGGTGCCCAGTAATGCCATACCCAATCGCCTTGAATCCATCGCCATAGTCATTCAACTCTGTCCTTCAAATCGCGTGGTTAAGCCCACAGATAGCTATTCGCACGTTTTTTTCTCGCCACGACGAGCGAAAAAAGTGATGCAAAAAACAAATAGAAACTCGCGGGGAGCGGCACGCTCACACCAACCGTCGCCAATGTTTGACTCGGTAAAAACACTGTATTGAAGTTCCCGTCTACCAAGGCCGAACCCGCACCAATATCGAGCACCCCTACTCCATCTACTTCCGCCCAAGTGATTGTCATTAATAGAATAGAGTCGCCGTTGAGGGGTTGCGCGGCCAGACCATCTCCTCCAAACTGGCGATATCCACCGGGCTGAGCTCCGCCGACACCCAGATCATTCCCCGCTACATTCCCAAGTAGACCTACGGAATTCGCAAGCAAGGTCAGATCCCAACCGAAGACGAACTCACCCTCTGTGTCGAGATAGATATCAAAAACATAGCTTTCGCTATCACCCTGAATTTGAAACAGATTTAGCGCCTGCATCGAGTTCGCATCAGCCGCACTGCCCGATTCAACAGCCCAAACCATCGCCGCATGCGATCTCATACTTAGGCCAAGGAAGCCACTGAGAAACACCAGAAAAATCAGCCAGCGAGCACTATCCCGACCGCTAAAACATGTTCTTGTTATATTCACTATCGCAACCCCCGAACTAACTGTAAGCAGAAAGCACGCAAGCCCGCAGGCAAAATTTGCCAACAGGGCCTACTCATTTGCCAGATACCCTAGATCTACAAAAGGGGGTTGCAGCCCAAAGAATCTGATGGAAAGAATTATACTTAAGAGATTTCGGAAGTATTGCAAAACCCGGCCAAACAGCGAAAATGGAGTAGGTCTACTCATTCTTTTTTACATCGACTGAGTATCTTTACTTACCAGCAAAGCCCGCTTACCCGCGCCGACGGTCATAGAGAGCTTTTATAGATATTTTCGTGCTTGCCATGCATTTCTAAATCAATCCCAAAGCGCACAAAAACTTGTATAACAACTCGCCTTTACACACCACCGCACACAAGCCAGAGCAGCAAAAAGAAAGAAAGACTCGGCTACTGATTACGATTTGCGTTGCCAGCACGATACTCCTGGCGATTTCTCTGTTCGCCAGAAACTTCGGAGAAAACATCCGAATGGACGCAAATCCAGTGTCCTTTGACGGCTACCTTTTTTCGACAGAGTCCAACGTCTCTTTGGCGGATGTGCTGAAGATGAGCCGGGATAGTGGAACCCGATATGACTTTACTGGAGATCTACTAGACGACAACTACGGCGAACACTGGCTTTGGATTGATGCAAAGTCTGTCAATGAAGATGCTTATATCTTTCTCATCGAGCTTGCCTGGCTGGACCACATAGAGTTTTACGCAGTTGCGCGTAACGGCGATTTTAAGCACTACCAGTCGGGAGACGACAGATCATTTGGCGAAAGAGAAATCGCATTTAGAAAACCTGCATTTCCCGTTCTCCGCACAGTTGAGACATCACCAGTTGAACTATTCGTTTTCAAGATAGGGGCGCAAGGGAGGCTCTCTTTTCCCACGCTAAGTTTAAATGAAAAGTCGTTTGACGAGCAAAGAGACCTCGACCACTTCTTCTATGGCGGAATCGTAGCCATTCTGCTTGCGCTTGGGGCATATAACGCCACAATATTTTTTAGCCTGCGTGAGAATGTTCATTTCTACTACATGTTCTACATCTTTGCATTTGGATTTCTGCAAATTATCGCAAGCGGACTGGCACAACAGTATCTATGGCCAGAGCGTGAGAACCTGTCTTCGTTGAACGCTCACGTTTTTCTGGCGCTAACCAACTTCAGCATTACCTATTTTGTTATTCACTTCATTTCATTGAAGGAATACAGCAACACACTTTCACGTATTTTGCGAAGCCTCGCCTGGCTGTCGCTCAGCTGCGTACCCTTTCTTTTCTTCTTCGACTACTATCCGTTTAAAACCATACTGCATGCCTGCTCTTTCACCATTATGGCGCTGATATTCCCCGCCGCCATCTATACGCTGCTTCGCGGAAACGCGGTAGCACACTATCTTCTGGCATCTAATATCGTTCTGTTTCCCAGTGTGGCGATCGGATTGCTACGTTTTTTGGGGCTCTTCGAAGATGCTTACTGGGCGGAGCACCTGTCCGAGTTAGGGATTGCTGCCGAAGCATTGATTCTTTCAGTAGGGCTGGCATATCGGGTCAATATGCTTAGGGAGGAAAAAGATAGTATAGCGCTCACGCGCGAAATCGAGCGATCGAGCTTTGCTCATAAGGTGATCCAGTCAAAAGAGGAGGAGCGAAAAGTAATCGGCAAGGCGCTACACGATAGTCTGGGGCACAAAATCCTTACCATAAAATCAGCGATCCATAGCTCTGACCAAGCTTCGCTCGCAAACGAGCAAGGCATACTTGAAGTTGTTGACGAAGCTATTGAGGAGGTTCGCGACCTTTCGCATTTGCTCTACCCCTCCATACTGGACCATCTAGGTCTGAAAAAGTCGATTTCGAGCATACTGCGAAGTAGTCTGGATCCCACAGGTATCGAGTACGAGCTGGACTTTTCTGTGAATACTGATGCGGTCTCTTATGAGGCTCAGCTTGTGCTCTATCGGGCCACGCAGGAGTGTGTCAATAACCTCTTGAAACACAGCGATGCCAGTGAGTTCAAAGTTAGCATCCGAGCGTTAGAAGAGTCGGAAATTCTGTTTTCCGCAGAAGACAATGGCAGCAGAGGCTTCGGGGAGCAGGATTACGGCTATGGGCTGAGCATGCTTAAACAACAGGCTGATATGCTCGGCGGAACAATGATTTCAGAAACCACTCCGGGAAAGAACCTTCTCTCTTTCAACTTCTTCGATCAGACAAACCGGTAACTGAAAATTTTGAGAAGCTATGAAAATCGTACTTATTGATGATCACCCCATGTTCAGGGAGGGGGTAAAACAGATCCTCGCGAAGAAAGGCGATTACTCAGTCATCGGCGAAGCGTCTACACTGCAAGACACTAGCTCACTTCTTGCAAAACTTGGCTCAGACGTCGTTTCAACGTTTTTCGTTATAGATATCTCACTCCCCGACGGCACAGGATTTGAAATTTTATCCGCTATTGCTGAGGCAGGCGGCAACACAATGCAGTGTGTGATTCTCTCTATGCACGATGACATAGAGTACGCTGAGCATGCGCTCGAAGCTGGCGCATCCGGTTATATTGTTAAGAGTGATAATCCTAACAGCCTCCTGGACTGTCTGGACGCGATCAATCGCGGGGAGACTTACTTTAGCGAGAGCATACACAAAAAGAAAGAACGCAGTACTGCAGACTCTTCGATTGAAAATTCCTTGCCAGACGCTGGCAAACAAATTGCGCTGCTCAGCAAACGAGAGCTGGCAGTATTGAAGCTCGTTGCGGAAGAGAAAACTAGCCGGGAGATTTCTGAGACGCTTTTTCTAAGTCAACGCACGGTGGAAAATCATCGCGCAAAGATATGCGGTAAGCTTGGCGTTACTGGTGCCCACGGCTTGATTGCCTATGCGATCAAGCATAAGGCCTTGATTGAATATGCCTAGCAATAATCTGCAGAGAATTGAGGCTTCCTATTTTTATTGATCGCCTCGCGCCTTAGATTTTGAGGCTGCGCAAAAATCCGAAAGCCACGAGCGCCGAGCCAATTTCCAGAGACAGGTAAAGCTTCATCATTAGATTGGAGTCGCCATCGATGAGCATGCCAATCAACCTACCGGTCGCCATGGCCAGCATTGAGACGATAATAAATGACAGTGCGAGCTTGAGACCACCTGGCATCCGCCAAACCTTTAGCATGACAATCCCGAACGCAACGGAGAGACCGCCGTAGGTCGCTCTAATATCGATAGTCTGGGAGCCTGCCTCAAGCGCAAAGTCAGTCAGCTGCAGGAAAAGCGCTTGAGGAAAAAACGCAAAGCCCAATCCATAGAACACGAAAAAGGCTGCGAACAGCGCAACAAATACGTTGGCCAAAACAGGTGCAGGCGTCTGGTTCATAGTCTAATCCTAAAGTTCTACACCAATGGTGAACAGCGGTAAATTAAGCTTTCACGCTACTGCAGCTTACTCGCGCGCTCAGCAAGAATACGCTTTTGATCGGCTTTAACCATACGCACTGCTTTAACACCGCCCAACTGCTTGTTGGGTAGCTCGCCCTCACCCATAAGCGCCAACTGCGCGTAGTACCAGAATTGCGCCGACAGCACGTTAATGGTCTTTACGGCCTTGAGCTTCTTGAGAAACGACAGCCAGGCCGGCACAACGCCAATACGATCGGCGTAATCATCAATTGCCTCGGCACCGTTTAATAACTGCCTAGGCGCGTCTGGGTAAACACACATGGGGCGACCTATGCCAATGACCTGCGCATCTCCGCTCTGCAAGATCTTATTCATGACCGATTTTCGACGAATACCACCGGTGACCATTAAAGGCACGTTCAATGATTCCTGCATCACTTTTGCGAAGTCAACAAAATAAGCTTCTCGCGCTCTGGTTGACTCACGCACAGATTGTTCGGCAGCAGGCTCAAGCCCCTCGGTGCCTAGCAGCTTCGGTTGCTCATAGGTGCCACCAGAAACTTCAATCAGGTCGATGCCACGCGCTTCAAGCATCTTTGCGACGCTGAGGCTATCTTCAAATGCAAAACCGCCCTTTTGAAAATCAGCACTGTTAAGCTTAACCGCGACGGGGTAATCACGCCCTACACGCTCGCGAATCGCATCGTAGACTTCAAGCAAAAAGCGCGCACGGTTTTCCAGACTACCACCGTACTGATCCTCGCGCAGATTCGAAAGTGGACTCAGAAACTGGGAGATCAGATAACCATGAGCAGCATGAATCTGAACACCGGTAAGCCCAGCACGCTTGACAATCTCGGCGCCATTGGCAAATTGCTCTACAGTAGCAACCACCTGTTCGGTCGACATCGCCTTGGGTTCGCCGAACAGAGGGCCCGGTATTTTCATTTTCACCGCAGAGGGCGCGTGAGGCTCAGGGTTCACATCAGCGAAGGTCTGCCTGCCGGAATGACTGAGCTGCGCCCAGAATTGCGCTCCCTCCTGCGTAGCAGCTTTCGCGACCTGACGGAGAGAATCCATGAAGCTTTCGTCAATGTCGGCATCGAGAACGACATTGCCCGGCCGTTCAAGATGATGCCGGTCGACCATAAAATTCCCTGAAATCAGCAAGCCCGCACCACTCTTGCCCCACAAATCATAGAGCTTGACCAGCGACTGTGTGGGCTTCCCCATCGGCTCCGCCAGGCCTTCGGTCATCGCCGCCTTGGCTAATCGGTTAGGTAAAATTTGCCCACAGGGTAATGTCAGCGCCTGTTCAATCATGTGCGTTCTCGCTGTTGCGACCTAATAATCGAAAGCGAAGCCTAACATTAATCATGATCATCGTGCGCCAATTACCGCGTAAAGGCGTGCATACCTGAGAATTTTTATCAGATGAAAGACTTCACAGAGCGCAAAGCCTATAGCGACTTGCGATTAAACATACCAATAATCGGCGTCCCGTGAGCACGCAAGATAGAATCAATCTCATGATGCAGTGCGCGGTAACGATAGAACGGTACTCGTGGGTAGAGGTGGTGAATGGAATGTAAATTCTGGCCCAGCCAAAACCATTCGAGAAAGCGCAGCGGCCGCGGCAGAAGAAGGCTTGCCGTGTTCAGGTAGCGCTCCTGCTTTTCGTAGGGGTGATGCGGACGGTAAGCAAACCAATAAACCGTGAAGTACGCTCCGATAAAATAGCCGAGCAACACAATCGCCAGAGCGGCTGCAATCGAAACACCATCCGCAACAAACCAGGCGATCAGAGTTAGACGCCAAAGCACCATCACGGCAAGCTCGGTGCAATAGATGGCCTTTTGGCGCGGTGCCAGTTTTGTCCAGTAGTTTTTGACGAGATAGAGGTTCTGCAAGCACAAAAAGCGAAACGCGACTGCAATTGAAGCGATAAAACCTTGAGAAAACTGGCTGACCAGGTAGTCGGGATCTTTATCGGCGATATTGGTGTTGCGATGATGGTCAAAGTGCTCGAAGCGATGCGAGGTATAGGCAACAGCGATCAGCTGCGCCCCGAAATATCCACAAAGCTCATTGAGCCAACGTAGAGTCTGTTTGCCGCCATGGATATTGCCATGTACTGCCTCGTGCAAAGGCGTGTAAGCAAAGTAGGTAAATACCGCAATCAGGGCGATTGTCGGCAGTGTTGCTAACAGTCCCTGCGAAAATAGTATGAGCGTAGCGATAAAGCCGCTGTAGCTGAGCAATAGCAATGCGATAGTAGGATAGGCAATGCCACCTATATAACGACGGGCGAGCTGGCCGGCCTGCTTATCCTGTGCCTGAAGATTATCGACGTCAAACTTGGCGGTCATTGGGCGTTATACCTGAGTCACTGCATTTATGATCAGGTGCAGAGTCTAGAGGATGAGGTCAGAGCGGTGTAGCGCGATTCGCGACAAGCAGATTGTCATTTAATGCCACAGAATTTTCAGTGCTTCGCCTCCAGATAGATCGCTTCAAGCTCTGCGGCAATCGCTGCGATACCGGCATCAACGGCCTCATCGGGCTGCGCATAGGAAATTCGTATGCACTCGCTGCGATGCCGATCGAAGGCCATCAAACTCTCACCTTCAACTACCCCATGATCGCTAGCGTTCTCTGAGTATCCGGGAAAGAAATACTCTCCGGCCAATACAAAGACGTTCTTTGCCCGCAGTCTCTCGTAGAGCAGGCGCGAATCAACAGGCAGGCCATCAAACCACAGCCAGAGGAAAAACGCGCCTTCGGGTTTATGAACACGCACATTGAATTGACTCAGATGCGTTCGTACACATGTCAGAGCAAATTCCATCTTTGCCTGGTAGAAGGGTTGAACAAGATCCTTACATAGGGACTGCAGTTTATTCTGCGTCAGCAATCGGCTCATCAAGTGTGGGCCAATATTGCCGGGGGCGAGGCTGTTGATTGCGTTTGCTCGCCTCAGCATTGCGATCGTATCGGCGTTGGCAAGCACTATCCCGGTTCTCGCGCCCGGCAAGCCCAGCTTGGACAGGCTCATGCAAACGATAAGGTTATCTCGCCAATAGCTTTCGGTTTCTTCGTACTGCACGCCGGGAAAAGGCAGTCCATAGGCTACATCAACGATTAGCGGTATTGAGCGGGACTCAGCGGCGTCGGCCAAAAAGTTGAGCTCATCCAGACTTACCACGTTACCCGTCGGGTTTGTCGGTCTTGAAAGGCAAATGGCGGCATGCTGTTCCGATAAACACAAGGCATCCCGATCGACTCGATATTTGAAGAAATCGTCAGAGAGCTGTTCGATAGTAGCAGCGCGCGACTCTATAATTGGCTGCGAGCCGAGGTGCTGATCACTGTAGCCAATGTATTCGGGCACCATGGGCAGAAGTATGCGCTTGAAACTACCGTCGATCTGCTCACCTGCAAAGCAATTAAACAGGACTCCGAAACTAGCCTGGCTGCCGTTTGTTAAAACAATATTATCGGCCGACAGGGAATGACCAAAAAAATCTGATAGATAATTTGCTAGCGCTTCGATAAAAACCGCATCACCCTCAGGCCCGCTGTAATCGCCCAGCATGGCAGCGAATTGCCGGGAATCGGCAGTAATGTCCTGCAGGCACTCTCGAAATATCGCTTGCACTTGCGGAATATGCGCCGGATTGCCCCCTCCGAGCATTAAGCTCTGGCTGTCGGCAGCAGCCAGATCTTCCATCAATTTAACGGTGCCGGAGCGATGCTTAAACCGTCTGGCATACTTCGAATTAGACATAGTGTGTCACTGGGTAGGGTTGTATGAGCCGCTCAAGACTCTCTCGCACTGCTAATTTTCAGGCACATGTCGCGCAAGCCGTGAAGCAAACGGACTGTCGGACGCGACATCCAGTCGGGATTCAATCTGAAAAGCGCATCGTGCTTGACCGCCTTGAGGGAATCCCAGCTGCGCCATTCATTTAACCATGGCTCTCCTAGTTCCTCGTTCGCACTGGCAAAAATAATATCCGGGTTGCGCTTGATCACTGCCTCTACGCTAACCTGAGGCGCAAGTAGCGGCGCGTCTGCAAAGACGTTCGCGGCTCCACAGAGTGTCATCATACTACTCACCATATGCTCGCCGTTGAGCGTCTGCAGCGGGTCATCCCAAATTTGATAGAAAACCTTAATCGGGCTTAGATTTTTATGCTTAAGACGAACACCGTCGAGTGCAGCCAGATACGCCTTCGAAGCGGTCTGTGCCTCGCGCTCAATCCCTGCCAGTTTGCCAAAGTCAGCGATTGAGCGAGCGACATCGCTCAACTTTCTGGGCTCGTCAACGTATACGGGAATAGCCAATTTCTCAAGCCGGCGCACGAGCTGCGACGAATTCTGGTCGCCCGAACCCCAAACTACGACGAGGTCAGGGATCATTGCGATGATAGACTCCAGACTCACGCTACCCACACCGCCCAGCTGATAGATAGACTTCGCAGGCTCGGGATAATCACTATAAGCCACTGCTGCGACAATCCTTTCGCCCGCACCGGCGCTATACAAGTTTTCTACGATATGCGGTGACAGCGCGACAATTCTCGAAGCACTTCGCTCAAGGACCACATCGCGGCCCAGGTAATCTACAACTCGTATCTCTGACTCTGACCGAAGCGAAGTGTCGGGTTCTAGCGCAGGCAAATCGTCGATTTCGGGACTGCAGGCGCTTAGAAAAACGACGATGGCAGCAAGAAGTAGAAGGCGAATCATCTCGAAACGGATCTGGCAAGCGCTACAATCACTACGGTCGCTACAGTGGCACCAGCGAGGGGCGACCTGTACCCGCACTCTGATGCATCTCTAATTCAACATGAAACAGCGAGGACAGGCGTTTGGCATTGATCACCTCCTCACTGGCTCCCGCCTCAACGAGCTGACCGTTGGCAAACAGCGCGGTCCGATCCGAATAATGCAGGGCGAGATTGATGTCGTGCAACACCGCCACTACAGCCACACCGCTCGCAGCCAGCTCCTTGAGAACCTTGAGCGCACGAATTTGATGCTTTAGATCGAGCGAGGACGTTGGCTCGTCCAACAGTATCAGCCGGTAGTCCGAATCCGCAGACCGCCATACTTGCACGAGCGCGCGGGCGAACTGAACTCGCTGCTGCTCACCGCCGGAGAGCTGCGTGTACGGCTTATCCATAAAGCCTGCAAGGTCCATTGCTTCAGCCACTTCGCTCACAATCAGGGCGTCGACTTTATTGCCTGTGCTGTGAGGAATACGCCCCATGGCAAGGACTTCGCGGACGGAAAACGCAAAGCGGAGTGAAGAGCGCTGCGGCATGACACTAATCGCCCGGGCACGCTCAGCAGAACTGATGTCATTGAGCCGCCGATTGCCGACGGATATCTCGCCGTCCGCGCTTAGGTCACCCGCGATGGCTTTGAGAAAGCTGGATTTACCAGCACCGTTAGGCCCCAGAAAGCTGAGCACCTCCCCCGAGTTAATATCGAGACTACAGTTATCTAAAATTCGCTTGCCACGAATATCAACCGAGAGCTTTCGGGTGCTGAGAAGCGGATTGCCAGTCATCGAGTGGGCTCCACAGGTGAAACAACCATTCGCAGTGAGTCGTCAGCTTCAAAAATCATAGCTTCGCCGCGTCATCAGTAAAACCAAAAAGAACGGCGCTCCCAAGAGTGCAGTCAATAGGCCAATGGGAACTTCAGCGGGAGCGAGCACAAGACGCGAAGCCGTATCGGCTAATACCAATAGGCAGGCACCTGCTAATGCCGAAGCCGGCAAAAGAAAGCGATGATCCGGACCCAGCAGCAATCGCATCAAATGAGGAATGATCAGACCCACAAAACTGATCATTCCCGCCAAAGCGACAGACACACCAACACCCAAGGCAACCCAGAACATGACCTGGCGCTTCAGAGCTTGTGTATCGATGCCCAGATGGCGCGCCTCGGACTCACCCAAAAGCATCGCATTGAGAGAAACGCCAATTGTGCTGAAAGCAAGCAGTAACAGTACGAGTAGGAGTGAAGAAACGGCAACCTGTGACCAGGTCGCGCCGTTCAGACTACCCATGCGCCACAGGCTCATCCGTCGCAAACCTTCATCATTTGCTGCGTAATCAAGAAATCCGGTCACGCTGGCCGCCAGTGCTGTAATTGCGATTCCTACGAGCAACATGGTGGATACCGAGGTTCCCTGTCGATTAGTCGCTAATCGATAGACCAGCCATACCGTCACAATCGCTCCACAAAATGCGCCGATGGCAACGATAGAAAATGCGCCGACACTGGCGGCCAGACTCATACTGCTACCGGCCAGGAAAAATAGCGTTGTACTCGCACCTACGGCTGCGCCAGCGGTTACTCCAATTAGCGATGGATCCGCAAGCGGATTGCGAAACAAGCCCTGAGTCACCACGCCGGTAATTCCTAGCAATGCGCCTATACACATCGCCAGCAGTGCTCGGGGCAAGCGAATGGATTCTACAATAAGCCGATAGTTCTCACTCACTCCATCTCGTGACAACAGCGCAGCGTACACATCGTAAAGCGGGATCTTGAATGCGCCATAAGCTAAAGACAGCAATAGAGATAACAGCAGCAGACCGAGAAGCGCGAAGACCGCGCCGTAAAAATGATTACCTCGTCTGTATGAAGTCATTATAAAAAGCAGTGCTTATCTTCGCTATACCCGCTTGTAGCGGCTAATTGCGGCCACAAGCGACTAATAGCCGCTAATAATCGACACCTTTTCGCGCCTTGATGCCTGCATTAAAAGCGTGCTTGACATCCTTGACCTCTGAAACTGTATCAGCGATTTCGCGCAAGCCAGTCCCACCGCCGCGGCCGGTAACCACAACACTTTGACTCAGCGGACGGTTGCGAATCGCCTTGAGTATCATTGACTCATCGAGGTAGTCATAGGCAATCATATAGGTCAGTTCATCAATGACGACCAGATCGTAACTGTCATCGCTCAACATGGGCTCAACCCGCGCCCAGGTTTTTTCAGCGGCGGCGATGTCCGCAGTTCGATCCTGCGTATCCCAGGTGAATCCCGTACCCATCTGATAAAAATCAACTGCCGGGCAGTGCTCGCGCAGATAAAGTTCTTCGCCCGAAAGCTGCTCGCCTTTGATGAACTGAACCACACCAACTTTGTGGCCGTAACCCAAAGCCCGCATCACCATCCCAAACGCAGAACTGGTCTTTCCCTTGCCATCCCCAGTCAGCAGTATCATGACACCGCGCTCCAGATCAGCAGCATCGATTGCTGCGTCCACCGCATCCTTTTGCTTCTCCATTGCCTTCTTGTGCCTAGCGTTCTTTTTGTCGGTATCAGTCATATTGAAAAATCAGTGGAATAACAGCGAAAGTACTGCGGGCTATGGTAGCGGACGTCCGTCGTTGATGAAAGATAAACCGCTGCCTCGCCAGCAATAATCGTATTTTTCTAGCGAATTGCCAGCTCGTCATCATGCGCAATGAACAGCCTCTTTTAATGACAAAATGGTAGACAAACCACCAATTGCAATGCAGCATAGGGAAATACCCTGCATGTTACAAACCCGCCTCACGCAAAAAAATTGATGACTCTTAGAATTTCAGTCCTTTCATCGCTGCTTAGCTTGGATTTGCTGAGCTCGAGCGGTTTAGTCATGGCGCAAACGCGCGTCTCCACTATTGAATTACAGCCGTCACCCATTACTTATAGCCTGAGCTTGAATGGAGACATTATTGCGATTGAACAGAGCAGCTTAAGCGCGGAAGTTTCCGCTCGAGTACAGGAGGTTCTCTTTGAAGCGGGAGACTTCGTCACGCAAGGTGAGGCGCTCATCAAGCTCGATTCATCAGTGCAGGAGTTTGAGTTAGATCGCTCGCGCGCAGTTCTTGAGCGGCTCGATGCAGAGGTTGATCTGGCGCAGCTTGAAAAAAAGCGCTTGCTCAAACTACTTACTAGAAGCGCCGCGTCGCAGGAAGAGTTTGATCAGGCAGAAGCGCGCCTAAGGCAAGCGAAAGCTGATGTTTTGGCACAGCGTGCTCAGGTTGGCATTGAACAGGATCAGCTAACGAAGTATACCGTTTCAGCCCCCTTCGACGGCATTGTGAGTGAGCGACTCGTAAGCCCGGGCACTCTCATTCAAATCAATCAGGAGCTGGCTCAGCTTACCCAAACTCAACCACTTCGCCTTGCGGTTGCGGTGCCCCAGGACCACTTTACGGCACTTAACCGGGCGCTTGGCGAGGCAGATTCGAAACCCGTTCTGGAGATCGTCCAAAGATCGAAGTATTTCACCGGACGCCCGACAAATCGCATACCCGTTGAGCGCATTGTTGGCGCTATCGATGAGAATAGACAGTTTTCGGTATGGGGTGAAATCGACAACGAGAATCAGCAATGGCAAGCGGGCATGGCCGTAACAGCAATATTAACCTGGCAATCGCAGTCAGCTCCCGGCGTTTTCACAGTCCCCGCCGATGCTCTCGTGCAACGGGCCAACGGCAACACGGTGATCTGGAAAGTCGCGAGTTCCGAAGACTCCAGTTCTGCTGAACCCGTATCCGTTGTGGTTGAGAGCCGCACCGCAAACGGCATTGCTGGGCGCAGCCTTGAAACGAATGCCCTGGCAGCTGGCGAGCTGATAATCGTATTGGGTAATGAGTCTTTGAAAGCCGGTCAGGCAATCGAAGCCAGTCCAATGCACCCGCCGTCTAACGGAGCGTAGTTGAGTGCGGGTAACCTCTGATCTATTCCATGATGGCCGAGACAGAGACTTTTGCACCCCAGGGTAGCCTCTCTTGCTGCGCAATTCACCTTCCGGTTCACTCCGCAAGGCGATTCGCGCAGGGAATACCCAAAGCACTCGCTGCGCTCGCGGGGCAGGCCCTGGCTAGTCCTTTCCAAGCGGATCAACGCAGCGGATGGACCGCAAAAGCCTGTCCCCTTTCTTTATGGATTGGGGGTTTGCACCCAATGGCACGCTCGCCTCGTTGCGCCGCTCGTCCCTATTTTGGAAACGAGAGTGCTACGGCCGCGACGGTAACGTCGCGCGACCTTCGCGACGCGGCTTGAAGCTTGCCCCGCGAGCGCAGCGAGTGCTGTGGGTACGACCATCGCCCCCATTTATAATGGGAATGACGCAAACTCGGCCATCAGCGAATAGATCAGAGGTTCCCTAGATGTTTCGCTTCGCTATCGAAAGAGGAATTATCCTCTCAGTCGCAATCTCCGTGCTCATGCTATTCGGTGTCGTCGCGATCTTTCAGGTTCCGGTGCAAATGACACCGGACATTGATCAACGCGTCATTTCGGTTCGCACGATATGGCCCGGCGCTACGCCACAGGAAATAGAATCTGAAATTCTGGTTGAGCAGGAGCAATATCTGCGCCGTGTGAAAGGGCTGCAGCGCATGACCGGCGAGGCAACAACGGGAAGAGCTACGATAGATCTTGAATTTGACGCAAGCAGCGATATTCAAGAATTACTCGTTAGAGTCAACAGCGCACTCTCTCAGGTCGCAGAATACCCGGAGAACGTCGATCCACCCCGCCTGATTACCAACTCAAGTTCCCAGCAATCCTTTATCTTCATGGGGCTGATACCTGCTGATCCCGATCAATACAGCCGTGCGGAGCTAACTTCGATCATCGAAAAACATATCATCACCCAAATCGAGCGCATACCGGGAGTCGCAGAGTTAGTTATCTTTGGTACCAGCGAGGCTCAGGTGCATGTACGGATCGATCCCGCCGCGCTATCGGCGAGGGGTATCACCATCGCAGAACTCCGGAACGCAATACGCGCCCGCAACACGGATTTTTCCGGCGGCGATCTCGACAGCGGAAAGCGTCGTTACATCATAAGGACGGTGGGCCGCTACGAAGACCTTGACCAAATTCGCAATACCATCATCGCAGAGCGCAACGGCAATTTCGTCAGGATCGCAGACGTAGCCAGTGTGAGCCTTGGAGCGCAGGAGCAACGCGTACTCTCCTACCTGAACGGCACCGCCGCGATTATGATGGGTGTGCAACGAAGTCCGGGCAGCAACGTGATCGATATTCTGCACGCGGTTGAAAATGAAATCGATACGCTGAATAACGGGCGGCTGAAGAATTACGATTTATCGCTGATCAAGTACAGCGATGATGTCAAATACGTCTCCAAGGCGATCAATGTTGTGCAGAAAAACCTTGCGCTGGGCGGACTCCTCGCCTGTGCGGTGCTCTATCTTTTTCTACGCGCCGCTGCGCCAACGGCGCTGGGGGCACTAGGCGTTCCACTGTGCACAGTCGGTGCATTTCTGGGTCTGCTCATCATGGGCCGAACACTAAACGTTATTTCGCTGGCCGGCATCGCCTTTGCAATTGGCATGACTCTGGATAACAGCATCGTGGTGCTGGAGAACATTATCCGACACCGCGCTATGCGCAAATCGCCAGCTCGGGCTGCGCTCGACGGCGTCAGCGAAGTCTGGCCTGCGGTCCTTGCGTCAACCCTGACCACAATCTTTGTTTTCACGCCCATCGTTCTCATTAATGAGGAGGTTGGGCAGCTTTATTCGGATATCGCGATCGCAATCTCCGCTGCCATCATCATGTCAATGATCGTGGCCGTGAGCGTTATTCCTTCGCTGGCCGCACGTCTACCCGAGCAATGGCGCAATGGCAGCTCACGGAGTGCGGAGGCAGCAAGCAGCACGCAAGATCAGCCCGGCTGGCAGCAAATTTACCTTGCCACGGTCGACTCGGTACTTGGGTCAAGAAGCGCCAGCGCTGCTGTTGTAGCCTGCACGCTTATCACTGCAGTGTTAATCATCGCCTTTTTAACCCCGAAGGCCGAGTATCTGCCAGAGGGCGAGGAAAGCAAGCTATTCGTCTATGCACTTGCACCACCCGGTTACAACATCGATGAGGTCAACAAGGTCGGAAATATCTACGACGCGATGTTGCGCCCGCAACTTGTCTCGACCGATCGTCCTCGCGCAAATGATTTCGATGAGTCCATGCCGCCGGTGATTAACTTTCTACGTTACGCCTCTTCGGCTGCCATGTTCTCAATTACTGAAGCAGGCAACACCTCTGATATCGAGCAGCTAAAAACAGTGATTACCGACAAGCTTCGTGAGAATCCCGGCTTTATTGTATTCGCTAATCGAGGCTCACTTTTCTCTGGTAATACCGGGGGATCGCGAAGTATTCAGCTCGATATCACCGGGGCGAGGCTCGAAGACATTTACGCCGCGGCCAGTGAGATCTTTGGCAAGGCGATGACCGCACTCCCGGGGTCTCAGATTCGCCCACTACCCGGCATCAATCTCGGACAACCCGCTGTGGTGCTGACGCCTAACTGGCCGCGTGCAGCTGAGCTCGGTATCACCAGCGCCGACCTTGGCTACGCAATCTGGTCGCTGGTCGACGGCGCGTTTCTGGACGAATATTTTCACAACGGTGAGAAGATCGATATATTTTTATATGGCAGCCCCGGTCAGATCCAACACCCCCATGAGATTGCTAACTTGCCTATTCACACGCCTTCGGGCGCGACGGTTACCGTTAGCTCGATAGCTGACCTCAGCTATGGCGTAAGTTCAACCACGATTCGCAGGATCGATGCCGACCGAACTGTCACCCTCAATGTGGTACCGCCCAGGTCAGTCGCGCTGGAGAAAGCCGTAGAAATCATTAACAGTGAGGTGGTAGCGGCATTCGAATCGAAGTCAGAGAACGATGTTACCCTCGCAATAGGCGGCGCTTCCGATAAGCTCGATCGAGCACGCGTCGCGCTATCTGGAAACATCGCTATTGCCATCGCACTGGCTTACTTACTGATGGTTGCAGTCTTCTCTCACTGGGGGTTTCCACTACTGATCTTGCTATCAATACCGCTCGGTATCAGCGGCGGCATCCTGGGCCTGTGGATCGTTAACAACCTCTTCGGAATTTCCGCACCGCTCGATATGATCACCATGCTCGGCGCTGTGGTTTTGATTGGTACCGTGGTCAATAACCCCATACTGCTGGTCGAACAAACCCGCAAGCAGCTACAAACGGGGGCAAAAGTAAAAGACGCTATCCGCCAGGCGGTGCAAATACGCTTGAGGCCCGTGATGATGTCAATGACAACGACGACCGTCGGGCTTTCTCCGGTGGTATTCCTCGCAGGTGCGGGCACCGAGCTCTACCGGGGGCTTGGCTCAATTGTGATGTTCGGACTGTTTTTCTCGACGATGATTACGCTTATTTTCATACCCGCGCTGCTCAATCTTGTGCTTGCAAAATCTGTCGCCAGGCCAGAAGAGTAGCCAAAACAGCCGAATCTGCTCGATTTATAGCCATCTATCAGGGTTTTGCTGCGATCCTTATCGAGTTTTTTGGCGTATCAAGTAGTAAGCCATTGAGGCTTACTTGATGTCAAAGATCAAACACCCCTCAAACAACAACACCAAACGAGACTTCTCTATGTTAGTGCACCCGAGTCGCGATTATGTGCCCGCCAACGAAAGCGAATTGAGTGATGAAGCCGTTGCTGTGCGTAACGCTTTGTTAGATGCCGGTCTTGAAACACCCATGGACACGACTGCTTCGCTAAGCAATGAAGCAAAAGTGCGTCGCATAAAGAGCTTAATGACCGAAGTACTTAACGTCCTTGGCCTCGATCTCAACGATGATAGCCTGCAGGATACCCCGCAACGTATCGCAAAAATGTATGTGCAGGAAATCTTCTCTGGCCTCGACTACAAGACTTTCCCCAAAATCTCTGCAGTCGAAAATAAAATGCAGGTCGATGAAATGGTGAAGGTCAGTGATATCTCAGTCACGAGCACCTGCGAACATCACTTCGTGGTCATTGATGGAGTGGCAAAGGTTGCTTACATCCCCGGCGATAAGGTGCTGGGCCTTTCAAAGATCAATCGCATAGTGAATTTTTTTGCGCAGCGACCACAGGTTCAGGAAAGACTGACTCGCCAAATTTTAGTCGCAATGCAAACGCTGCTCGGCACAGAAGACGTCGCGGTAACCGTTGACGCTCGGCACTATTGTGTCATAGCAAGAGGCATCAAGGACAACGGCTCGTCCACAGAAACCAGCGCCTTCGGCGGCGTCTTCAAGACGGACGCTGAGCAACGTCATCGATTTACCGGTTAGCGACAACCGATTCCAGCTAGCTAGACGATGTTCGCACAACACCAGACCTCATTACGCAGATCTGATCTCCGTAGTAGTTATCGCTGTAGTTACACAGTTCAAACGCTTGTTTGTCGGTCGCTTGAGGCTTTTTGAACATTGCCGTCAACTGCACAATCATTCCACTCTCTCTCAGAGCTTTATTGATTTTTCTCATCGTTCTTTCTCCTGATAGTTTTAAGCAAGGTGGCCAGTCTTTACGTAGATAAGAGCGCCATCTTCACGGGT
Source organism: uncultured Pseudomonadales bacterium (assembly GCA_964504585.1). GTDB lineage: Bacteria > Pseudomonadota > Gammaproteobacteria > Pseudomonadales > UBA7434 > UBA7434. The sequence goes on from CAZDEW010000016.1 coordinate 47,492, forward strand.
ATAGGGCATGTGCTGACTTAAGTGCGGGCTCCTGATCCACGACCCCTTTGGATACGCGCCATGCTCATCGTAAAAGGTGCCTTCGAGTACAAAGCTCTCCTCACCACCCCAGTGCTGATGGCGATTGAACTGAGTGTTCGGCGCCCATC
>CAZDEW010000017.1:0-47618 GCA_964504585.1 uncultured Pseudomonadales bacterium
GCCAGCGCAACCAGGGCGTCAAGCAGTGTCAATCCCTGTACCCGCGCTGATCTCGCCAGCCGCACTGGCATCGGCTCGCCAACGTTTACTGTTCTTAATTCCATGCTGATTCCCCAACTGCACTGTCGCGCACGCCGCGTGAGTTCAGAGACATCCACGGTTCACCAGCCTGGTCACCAACCGGCGAAGCCGTAATCTGAACACAGCGTTCTATAGATAAGCCGCCACTGCACAGCCCTGCGGCAATATTGTAATAACTTTGATCGCTTTGAATCGATGCACTCGCCTCACCCAAGTCAGCCAGATCCGTCGTGTAAGTCTGATTGTTCTGGAAGAAACGCTCCTGCTGCTGCATCAGCTTGACCAAATCAGACATCGCGTCGGCACTGCGCGTTTTCTTGATCTGCGATTGATAGCTCGCAAATGCAGCTGCCGACAACAAGCCAACGATAACTGACATCATCATCATTTCCGTAAAAGTGAATCCTTTCTCTTGCTTCCTTGGTCTCATCAATCTCATCAGTCTCATTGCCATCTGGCCTATTGATCAAATCATACCGCAGCGTTTAGTTGTTAGAGCGCCAGTAAGAACGATATCCACGCCCTCTATCGAGGCCACAGGTCGAAGCACTAAACGCAGTCTGCAGTGGATCGCCTCCCGAGAAATTGCCCGAATCACAGGGATCATCATTGGGGTCTGCGTCGTCATCATCACCACCGCCCAGCGAGTCATCCTCAAGAACACACTGGGTTCCGATACAAAGCGCCAGACCATCATCGAGGTGTATCACCTGTGGCGCAGGTGGTATACCCGGCGCATCGAGCTCTACATAATCGTTACTGAACACGCTGGATCCCGTATTCAGATCGATGAAGTAAACCCTTCCGGAACCTGTACCACAGGTGCCGTCATCGGAGGCTCCCGGCACAAAGCTGGTCGCGATTACCGTGTTGTTCAGAGTCAACGTAGGCTCGAGAATCTTCTCATCACTGTCGACGAGATTGAGATACAGACCATGATAGGTTCTCGTGTCGTCACGACTGGTGCCTACCTCATACAGATCGTTGACCTTGATAATATCTGACGAATTATCAACGTACTTATAGCGCTGACTTGCCGAGACGCCGGTTCGCTTGGTCACATAGGGGTCATAGATGACATAGATGCGGTTGCGTGCGTCGCTCGAATCATTTGGCTGCGCACGGAAACCCGAACCCACCGCGATGTTTAAGCGACTCGCACCCGAAGACGGACCCGAGAGCGAAATATCAAGCGGCGCATAGAAGTGTCTGCGGCCATCTGTGCTGATATCTGCAATCTGACCACCCGTTGCGAATCCAGAGCCACCCATCGACTTGGTTGGATCCAGGTCGATACGCCAGATCTCACCGCTAATGTCGATCGCGAAGATCATGTCGATACCACCGTCGCCATTGATATCAATGACGGTAGGCGTCGAGGGGATTCCGTGCTCGATATTCAAGCTGAGATCATGCGAGTGCCCGCCGTTAGCATCGGAGTTGTTGCCCGCTGACCACAGGAGGTTACCTGTCTGTACATCAACAATGAATATCGCATTCCCTTTCGCATCGCTCGGCAAGGGGCCATCCGCGTCATAGGCTGGATCGTAGCCGCCTGAGAACACTAACACCTCCGTTTCCGTGCAGTTATCGAAAGCGGCATCACAGTTAGTGAAGACCTTGGCGGGCTGCATTGCCGACCAGCTTTGAGCAAGATCACTAAAGTCGCCCGACCCGCCAGTAATGCTCCAGTTCAACTTCGGCTTGTTGCCGTTATGAGCGTCTGTAACATCAATCGAGTAGTAGCTGCTGCCACCACGTCGCTCACCAACGAATAGCGTGACTTCATCCAGCGAGAAACTGGCAGAAGAACTCCCCGAGGACTCGCGCTGGATGACAGAAATTTGCCCATCAAGCCCATAGTCCTTGCTCAGATTCGCCTGGTCATAGGCATAACGCTGAACGTTATCGAGATGCTTCTCCGGTATGAAGGACCAGATCTCTTCACCATTTGAGGTATCGATCGCACGCAACATACCAAGATTATCTGCCTCGAACATCACATCCTCAGCATCACTTGAGCTGGTACCCGCGTAGGTAATTACAAATGGACGTGAGTGTAGAGGGTCCGCTGCGAAGCCATGCGAAGTCGTTAAAATATCTGCCTCATCGTCTTCGGTTAACTCGTTGAACATATCGCGCCCTTCAAGCCAACCTAGCAACTGTTCGCGCCGGATAGGGCAATCGTCCTCATCAACATCAATCTCACCTGCAGCGCTGTAGGCAATATCGAAATCAATGAAGCGTCGCGAGGCGTTGCTGTGATACGCGTAAAACTCTAATTCGACATCGTATGTGCTTCCAGCATCCCCAAAGCCTGGGTTAGCGGTAACCACGTTGTTCATATCAACAGTCAATGTTCGGACGCGAGACCCGTTACCACCGTAGACACTGCCCGTTACAGTGACAGTTTCATCGACCTCGTTGGTGATAACAAATCGAGCCTGATTACGACTGCGAGATCGATAGGTTAGCGCAATCGACCCACCATCCTGGGCTTCAAATGAACCGCCAGAAATACCATCGGTTATCGTCGTCCAAACCCTTCTCGGCACGAACTGATAGCCTGAGTAGGCGGCGTCGGAATCCGCACTTCCACCGCCACTGTCGTCGGCCGGGCAATCATCCATACCTAGACTCTCATACTTGATCAGAGAGTCATATTGAACCAACTCCAGTGAGGCCCCTGGCGAGGTCTCAAACGCTTCAGGCTCGGTATAGATTGTTCGCCCGTAATCCAGCTCGCCTCTGAATCCGCCCTCGTCGACTTTGGGACCGTCGGCAGCACCGTCGGTCCAGAAACTCTTGGCATCGGATGCAATTGCACCGGTTGTTTTATCGATCGCCAGACTCCCGTTGACATCGACCAGCTCACCAGAGCCCGTGATGCGAAAACGCTTGACGTTGCCGCCCCATCGGGGACTCGCTGAGGGCTCGAATATGCTGTAGTAAATTTCATTGCGATGTCGCAGCTGGTTGAAGGCGTTGACCGAAATCGCCGGTGCAACTTTGGTAAAGGTAAAGTCGCGTATCTCGGCCTGAACCTGCTCTAACAGCTCTACGATCTTATCGGTGTCACCCTGTACATCGAACGTACCTTGAACATAGCGTCGAGGTAGAGTTCCCGGCCCCTCAGGGTCACCGGCGTTGTATTCAATACTGCCCACATAGTCACCGCCTGGTGAGGCAATAGCGGCAGCCGCTGCTCCCGCTGTACCGTTTGGTGGCACATGCAAAATTGTAAACTGGGCTTTGAGACCATTCGGTAAGACCGATCCGTCTTTTAGCGCATCATACTCGCCAAAATCGTCGAAGATGCTCAGGCCACCGTGCCATCGATCACTATCGTTGACGAGCACTGAACAACAGCCACCACTCCAGTCATCACGCCATGCATCGGTAAAGAACACAAACTGCACATTGGTTGCATCACTCACGTCCAGCGCACCGCCACCCGCGTAGACATTATCCTGACGCATGCGTGTCAGGGCTGCAGGCTGATGATCTTCTCCCGAGAGCTTGGTGTAACGTCGAAGACCGTAGTCATACACATAGCCATACTCACGCTGCCAGTTTTGCGCAGTGGGTATGCTGTCAGTAAAGGGGACGCTAATGTCATAGAGGTGATTGATATCGCCAGCAGCTTTTCGCTGTAGCCCACCAAAGGCGTTGTACTCGTAGGATTCCGAGCCATACTGGACGACCGCCAGCTTCATATCATCGGGGTCGTCAGGATCGTTTAGCTCGCCGTTGAGTAGCGAAGCCGCTGCCGCATCTATCGTCGCCTTCGATGCAGCAAACTCGGATGCCGACATTGAGCCTGAGTTATCCACAATAAAGATGAAGCGGTACTTCTCGGGCGGTACCGCATCGCAGGTCTCTAGATCGGTATATATTTCAGTATCGTCAGCCATTGCAGGGTTGAGCTGCAGCAGCGAAGTCAGTAAGAACACAACGGCCAAAAAGCAGTTTTCGCGCATTGAAGATCGATGGGTAGTCATAAGGTTCTCGCTGATTGATAAGTCTTTGCTCGTGGTTAGCCGTGGAGAAATCTCCCGGCATCTGGCATACCCTATTTGGCCAATATAATTTCCGTGATAGTCCTGCAGCCTGCACCCGTGCACTGGATGTGACCGACCTTATACTTTTTGAACGCGTCGAGATCGCTAGCCGACAAAACTGTTCCATCTACTGCAGTCACCCTGGTCTCGCCATTAAGGTAACCGCTCTGCCGACAGGACTCGGTGACACACTCCTCATCCCAGTAACTCGCCAGCACAGACGCTGAGGATGATGCCGACAGCGGCGAAGACAAACTCAAATAGGTATCGGGAATCCGATTACCACCGATCATTGGATCTTCCGATTCAGCGATAGAAGACAACGAAAATAATAGGCCTAGCGTAGCCAGACCGTAGTTTCGAAACCGTTGTGAGAACGCAGCTTTCATATCTTCCTCTTTGTAAGACCCACCAGACAAAAAATTACTTACCAACTGACAACCAGGCCACCAGCACTCGGGAGCAAGTACCAGAAACCTTGCGTTTGATCCGATCGCGAGGTGAGATCAGACAGGTTGGCCACACTGTTTATCTCGGCTTTCAGAACTCGCGTACCACCACCCAGTGAATAGCCCGGCGGCGCTGTACAGCTATCGATGTCACACAGCGTGGCCTGAGTCAGCGTCTGATTGAAAGCACCGACTCCACCGTCTGGACCGAGCATTGGCTGAGCCACAAAGGTACCGACCTGCTGATCAATCAAGGTTACGATGAGATTATCGATCTCATCGCTATCATTCAGATTAACGCTGTCGAGCTGAGCATTGATCTCGGACATAGCAACCTGATAAGCATTTGCATGTAGCTGCTCATTGCGAACCATATTGGTCTGAGTATTCGAATCCTGCATACCCGACATTGCAACCAGCGAGATAACCGTCACCACGATCAAGGCGACGATCATCGCTGCGCCCTGCTGCGCCTTGAACGATACAGCTCTAAAACCGCGACTTTTTTTAGACGCGGTGCAGTTAACTGGTTTTTTACTGCAATGTTTCTTCATATTTAAATCGCGCTTGCCTGTGTTTTAAGTTCTTGCGTTATTGATAAGAACGGTACCGGAAACCATTTCTCGCAAGAGTTTGTCGCTGTAATCGTCTTCTCCCGCATCAAGCATTTCATAGCTTTGATTGGAGTCATCTGCGGTTTCATCTTCGAGCCCGCTGTTGATGAGGAAGGCGAACTGCACTGACTTTATATCCACCCAGGGGGTGGATGCACCCGTCGGTGGAGTCAACGCGCTAACGCTGGTTGCGCTCAGATAGCGCTGAGCCTGCGTATCAACCTGTCCAGCGGTTGACATATTGGAAACGCCGTACTGAATCTGCATATTGTCGACACCACTGACCAGAACCAACGGACCATTTAGTCCTGTCGCATTGTTCGCCGCGTCAATTAGAAAGGACTGGCACTGCAAGCTGCTCATGCCATTTTCGTCGTCCGCGACAAAGTAAACATTGGCAATCACCGACGCGGCGGCTACCGCGGGATTGGCGTCAATCAGTGCGCCGGTACAATCCTGATCGGTTCCGTCATCAGGCGCCGGGTTAATCAAGACAGCTACTCTGTCAGCAGCCGCACCGCCGCCATCTGCGGTACATGGATCCCAGGCGCCACAGGCACCCAAATAGAACTGCCCCTGCGGAATTTCTGAAGTGGGCAGGGTTGGATTGTAGTAGCCGGCCATGCGTATCATGGCGGTGAGTTCGTCAGAGGCGAATCGAGCATTTTCCTGAATGCGCGATCCAACATCCTGCGTTGTCGAGGCAACGCTGGAGGTCGCAATGAAGGTGACGGCGATACTGCCAAAAAAGATCCCAAGCGCCAGTGACACCATCAGCTCTATCAGTGACAGGCCATGTTGGGAATGCAGCTTCGAATTTCTAAACATCTTTTGCATCAAACTCGCTTAAATTATGCCGGGTGAATGTTCTGAACTACACGCTATAGACGAACTGTCATTGCGACCTGGTCCCTGACTGCGGCCGCATTAATCTTGGCATTCGAATCCGCCATCTTTGAGATCCATTGGAGCCGAATCTCCATATCGGTACCCGGCCCACAAGCACCGCCTGCACAGCTCGCACTGGGATCAAACTCGATCAAGTTCTCCGAGACACCGCTATCCAAGCCGCAGAATGAATACCAGACATCGTAGGCAGCCAACTCACTGTCAGTGCACACAGCAGCCGCCCCGGCTGTATCAGCACAGGCTGCAACCGGCGCATCAGGACATTCGTCAAACGCCTCAATTTCATCTCGATAATCGTCTAGCGCAGACGTATTAGCCGACATACGATCAACCAGCCCGCTTGCAATTCGAATCGCAATCGCTCTCTGCTGGCCGTCATACGCTTCGTGAATCGTTTTCATTTGCAGCTGACTGTAGCCAATGACGCTGATGGCGAACAGGAGCATGGCGATCATGACCTCGAGCAAGGCAATGCCGTACTGGGATGATTTCAAAGAAACCTTTTGCTTGGTTACCGGGTTGAGCATATCTTTCGCTGTTTCAGTTTTCTTACAGTTAGTCATCAGAAAAATCAGGAGCACTGGGCATCCGCGGTTTGCGAAATCTCACGTAAGTTGGCGCGACCAACGGGGTTGATGCGTACAACCATGCCATGATCCGCACCGCGGTCGTCACAAATCCCGATATCGAGCGACCCGCCGCCAACCAGTCTTCCTCTTGAGCTAAACACAAAGCCATTGGCGAGGTTTACATCGGGGCTTTCAATCTCGACAGAGTCGTCACCCAGATCAATGACACGAAACGTATCCGGATCACTAGCGGCAGGGCAGCTGGCGTTACTGTCATTGCGACGGCACAGCGTCACCGTGCTATCCGACGCAAACTCAACGCGAACAAAAGCATTCTTTGAGATCGCTTCAGATCGAGCGAGGCGCACGGTACTGTTAAGACTTTGCGCGAGAGAGTCCAGGCGGCTGTCTTTCTGAAACTGACTAAAGGAAGGTAGCGCCACAGCTGCGGTAACCAACAGAATAAAAACGGTTATCATCAGTTCGATGATGGTAAACCCATGACTTGACCGCACTGGTCTTCGTCGCAGGCGATTGCGCGTTATCACTGAGCACTTAAACATGACGTCGAATCACTATTCATCCAATAAAATTATCCATCCGGGCACATTGCTTTGGCGGCGCTAATCGACTCCCTCCAGAAATCTGGCTGAGCAACCAACCCCAAAAACGCAAAACATGTGCACACTCCCCGGCCATACGCGAAGCATGGAAAATGGGGCGCTATACCCAAGTGTAGATAATTTGACCGGACACCAACGGCGAATCCGTCATCAATGAGACCCAGTGCTCAAAACATCTGTAGACCAACTCAAGCGATCGCTTAGGGTAAAACTTGCCACCCAGAGACCAACCGCCAGGAAAGCACTGGTTTTTGCCTGTATGCTCAGAGGGTTATAGAATCACGCGCGTTTTTACGTCGATAGCAGATCTTTGAATATGTTTTCCGATAGACCGATACTGTACTCGTTTAGACGCTGCCCCTATGCCATTCGAGCCAGGCTCGCAATCAGGAAGAGCGGCATTTCAGTTGTGCTGCGCGAAGTTCTTTTAAAGGAAAAGCCGGATGAAATGCTAAGGGTTTCAGCAAAAGCCACAGTGCCCGTGCTCGTTATAGAGAATAGCGACAAGGCAATGACGGTCATTGACGAAAGTCTCGATATCATGCGCTGGGCGCTTAGTTTTTCTGATCCGGACAAGTGGTTGCCGATGCAGGGCGGCGAAGAAATCATCCAGCTTATCGAACAAAATGACTTTGAATTTAAGCCTTCGCTAGATCGTTACAAGTATTTTGAACGATACCCCGAGAGAACGCAGGATCAATATCTCGATGAAGCGATGCATTTTCTTGAGCGTCTAGAAGAAAACCTTGGTAACAACAATTTTCTAGTAACAAATGCAATTACTCTCGCTGATGTAGCGATATTTCCATTTATCCGTCAGTTCGCGATGGTCGACCGGTCTCGTTTCGAATCACTGCCGCTGCCAAAACTTCAGAATTGGCTCGAATTCTGGTTAAGCCAGCCACTGTTTATCGACAGCATGGCTAAATACCCGCAGTGGCAGGCAGGAAGCAAGCCCGTTCTATTTGGATAAAAAAACCCGCTGCAAAGCAGCGGGCCTTAAATATTAGGTTAGGACTGAAAGTAGGCGGTGCAAACCGTCTACTGACCAGGCTCTGACCTTAGAACAGTAGTGCACCACCACAGTCAGTGCCATCAACGTTCCAGGTATTGTTCGCATTGTCGTAGCAGCGACCACCGTTCCAGTTTGGCCATGCCGCACGGAAGTTACCGGTTTGCGGTGCCCCGTCATCAATTTTACGATCGATCTCTGCGAGAACTGAAGCAGGCATATTGCGGCCGGTAAATACGGCGGTCTGGTTACGTCGGGTCGTTGTGGTAGCAACCTGATTCCAGAACATCATGAACATCGCACCGCCATAAGAATTATCGGGCGCTTCTGCGCTAGTAGGAACACGATTGAGTTCGCCGCCTGGCGCTGGGCCAGAGTAGAGGCCAGCAGCAGAGAGGTGATTGAAAGCAAGAGACGAGTTCTGCCAACCATTAATGGTGCCATTGCCGCACCATCGCGAACAGTTCGCTGCACTGCCGCCTATGATGGTTGAGGCATTGGCCAAGTCACCTGGCACGGCCCCATAGCGATCCTGAAAGCTATAGTAAGCAGTTTGTAACGACTGCATTTTCTTGATGATACTATTGCTTTTCGCACTCGATATGAGCGCTTGCCCTTGCAGCACGCCACCGATTAGCAATCCAACGATTACCAGTACGATAGCGATTTCAACGAGAGTAAAACCTTGATTACGACGCATGTCCTTGCTCCTAAAAATTCGACTTTCCTTATCATTACAGTGTTTTGCTAGAAGCATAGCCCGGTCAGTTGGCCGAAACCAAAAGCTATTACTAACTCACTGTCTGTAACACACTTGGTTCTCTAGTCGTCGGCTTTCCGTCCAAACGACACCTAAAGAACCTGCTGTTTTTTCAGTATAGACCCGGTTTGCACAAATGCGACAACTATCTGGCTTTGAATTGAGCAAAAAGCGGCAGAAAATGTGAACCACTCGCCGGTTTAAAGTGCTGGCCGAGTTAACTGCCGAGCGCGCCCGAATCGACCATCTTCGCAGTAATATAGGGCGCAGAAATCCAGCGTACGATGTCGTCGTACTCAGCGCCGTCGACACCGGAATAGGTTCGATGCACAAGATCTCTGTCGTTATCCGTATTTTCCCTCTCATCGTCCGAGCGATCATCAATCCAGTGTTTACCACGTGAGAGCAACACTACGGGGAGATTCTGCGCGACAACATTACCCGAAACCGCGGCATCGAGAACGGTAATGTCGCCCTGCGAGCATATTTCAAAGGATACACCGGGTGTTGCCGACCCGCAGCCTGTTCCGTCTATATCGTCAGCGTAATCTTCGTCGACGAAGTAACTGATGTTCTGATGCCAGGCGTCGTCTACTTCCATAGACAGGGTAACGAAAGGAAGGGTGCCTTCATCATCATTGCAACCTCCAACGCCACTAACTGGATCTTCAATGCCATCTCCATCAACGTCGGGGCAGGGTAAGCGCCCACTAGCCATTGCAAATCCCAACAGTGAGGTCGCAACATTATCGAGCGTCTGTGTTGTATGATCTCGTCGACTATTTTCGATCTGGCCACTTAGCGGCCCTAATGCACCGCCAACTATCAACGAGACAATCACCAGGACAATCGCGATTTCAATGAGTGAAAAACCACTCTCGGCAATAGGCCCGCCTGAATTTCTGGATGCCATCATTCCGCCACCTGCTTTTTGTAGACTTGGCCTGGCCTGAGGGTAATCGTCTGTTCATCGCCGACAAAAAATCGTTTCTCTCCATTTTTACTGATTTTCCCGGCGCGCTGTGTGTCAGCCGACAGCGTTGAAGAATCAGGTCCAACCAACACTTTAACTGGGGTTCCGCCATCTCTGGCGATATAACCGAGATAATCAATCAGCGTCACGTTGCCGGTTGCCTTGGCGTGACTAGACTGCCCGAGATCGTTAATACTAACTCCCTGCCAATCACTCGCCTTCAAACGATCGAGCTTGCGACGTTCGCCATCGCTGGTAAAGAGCCTCACACCGGGCTCAAGCAGTGGCTCCTTGGACTCCGCATAGACTGACGACTTCGCCAGCAAAAGGAGAAGAAACAAAGAGGCCGCGGAGACAGCACCGCTACTACCGATTACTTTCATCACGAACTCCTCAGCAACTCGATCCTGTACGCAAGGTATTCACAACTCGCGGTGACATTAATGCTTAGAAAATCACCCTGCACCGAATCGCTTACCCGCTGCAGAGTACAGCCTTTCTTGTCAAAAAGGCCAAGGCCGGCTTGCTCCAGACCGCGCTGAAATGCGATTAGGTCACCCTCGTGGGCAAGATCTAATGACACCTTAATTGGCATTGACTGGACGACAATGTCATCGTAGTTGCCCTCCGGCATTACCACGCCGCTAAGCGCACCAATGGAGTAATCGACACCAATTAAGTGAACATCACCGGCGATTTTGCCCAGCGCCTCCAACCAACGCAGCTTCACGTCGGTGTTGAAGTACTGCTTGTCGCTAAGCTCACGATACTTGTAGTCGTAAGTATCAATCATGCGAATCAATCGCTCGGCATCGCGCTTCTCGCTGGCAGCACTCAATAAGGCCTGATTCGACTGGTTATAACTGCCTTCCGCCTGTTTATAGAACCAGCCTCCCACCGCGATAGCCGCAGCGCTCGCGGCAAAAGCAATAAAAAATCGCAGCAGCGGTTTTTTAAGCAGGCGAAAATTAACCCCGCTGTAATCAGCTCTGCTCATTGCTAACTATCACCTCTATTTTGAAGTCCGTGTTCTGCGACAGCGTCTCGTAACCCAGGTTGGAAACTTTGCCTTTTAGCTCCGAGGATTGCTCGAGGTTAAACGGATACTCGATAATATCGACCCTCACAACATCAGGGCTTTTACGCAGCGTACTCGCAAGACGGTCGACATCCACCATAATCCGGCGCACATCGGTGCCAATAACATCTGGTCGCGCAAAGACGACGACTTTACTGAGTGCATCCTGCATCTCAACCACCTCATCGTCATAACTAAATTCTTCATCCCAGCCTTCATCCGCATCATCAGATTCCATCTCGTCGCTCGTATCCGCGACTGCGATCGCCTCAGAGTGACTACTCAGTTCGATGCGATCCAGAACAATGTTCGGATAGCCCGCGATGGCTCGTCCAAGGTGATTGAGAATGTCCTCGAAGGGTATCTTCTCAAGTTTGACCGATTGCACGAAATCCACCGCATGCTGAATTTGGGTGATGTCATCGGAAAAACGATCAACTTTATCTCTGGCGTTGACCGCTTGCTGCATGGTCGACTGCGCGCTCAGCATTTTGAGGGAGGCATCGTTCTCTTTCTGATAACCGCTTAGCAAAAGCCCCGCACAAAAGAACAGACTGGCGGCCAATCCCAGAATACTGGCAGCATCCAGACATTTAGACAAAATACTGTGACGCTGATGGTAGTGCGTCTTGCTGTTGTTGTAGTGAGACCCCGCGAGCGTCGTTAAGGAGCCTACGGCCGAAATTTCCTCGAATTTGACTTCCTCAGTCTCACCCTCTAACTCGATATCAAGCATCGCAGCGAGCTCAGGGGTACTCACATGCTCTAGAATAAAGTGTTCGCCCATTTCACCTGGGCAGGAGGAGAGTTCACGCAGATAGTGCGTAGAGTGCACAAACACAACTGGCAGCGGCGAGTTACCATCAATGTAGTGTTCGCGGATGAGAAAGAGCCTCGATGTTTCAAGCTCGTTTTCGACATCCTCGCGCAGTGTCGCCTCGTTGTTCACATAGATATTAGCGACGCGCGAGAGCTTTAGAATACCGCCCTTATAGAAACTCTGGCGAACCGCAATCCTGGATGGATTGCCGTTGTCTATCTCTGTCATAAATAGAACATCTCGCCCCTCCATCAACGGTTGCAGGAAGCTTTTGCACATCGACTGCACTGAATAGATGCCGGTTATTGCCAACTCAAGATCAAACAGCACATCGACGACCATACGCATCTTTTCGCATTCACCCAGACTGCTCAGCAGAACGGCATCGTCTTTTCGCCCGCTGGATTTACGACCCTGATAGAACGCTCGAGTAAATTCATGCCCCTTGAAGTGTTGCGTCAACTTTCGTTGCATGAGCTTTTTGCGCTCAAGCGGCGAACAATGCGGCACATCAATGAAAATGAATTCCTCCTCGTAGAGGTTAACCAGCATGCGAACCGATTGGCCAGCATAGGGCTCAAACGCCTTTTCAATATCAACCTTAAGGCTCGTTGTCAGGTCAACTTTAAATTCCGGCGTTACATGGTTGTTATCCACCTCATAGAGGTGGAGATAGTAACTGGTGAGGACGACCACTTTGCGTTTCGTTAACATCTTAAATATCCAGCATGGTCATTAGGTCGTAGAGAGGACCTAGTACAGATAACATAATCCAGGCAATAATGAGGCCCATCACCCCGGTCAGAGCCGGCTCAATCAACGTTTGTAGGCGCTCGATGACATCGTCGACCTCTCGCTTATAGAAGTAGGCAACATTTGCCAGCGCCCCTTCCAGCTCACCGGTCATTTCTCCAACGCGGATCATCCTTGCGGTTAACGAAGGAAAAAGTGGATTGCCGTGAACTGCTTCGTAAATTTTCTGTCCGTTTACAATGCTCGCCTTTATCGACTCGAGCTCACTCTCCACATAGCTGTTGCCCGATATCGTTTCGCAAATCTCAATCGATCGCAAAACAGTGACGCCAGAGGCGTAGAGCATGGCGAGGTAGTGTGCGAAGCGCGCCAGAATCACTTTTTTAGCGATATCTCCTATCAACGGCAGGCGCAGCAACAGCCTGTCGGTCATGTACCGAAACGATCGGCTCTGTCGACGGAAAAAGATGAATAGGGTGGTCGAACCTATACCAAGACCAATAATCCAGTACCAGTAAGCGACAAAAAAATCGGAGGTCGCAATCAATGCAAGGGTATGCGCCGGCAATTCTCCATCCATTGATTCGATGAATTCGATGAGCTGCGGAACCAGGTAGATCATCAGAAAGAATACGACAGCCGTTATCACAACGGCCGTAACCAGCGGATAAGTTAATGCCTTCTTGGTCTGCTCAGTCAGTTCATCCTGCCATTTAATCGAATCAATCAGGTCGTCAAGCACCTGAGTGAGCTGCCCGCTCTCCTCACCTGCGGCGACCATATTGATAAACGAGGTGCCAAATACTTTGGGATAGTGTGCCAATGCCTCGGAAAACTTCTCTCCGCCTTCGATTTTCTCGACAATGGCGGAGACGATCTCCTGAAATCGATCTTTCTTGAGACTGTCCCGAAGATCTTTTAGCGCGTCCAACAAGGGAACACCGCTGCCCACGAGCTGCTTCAGATAGATGCAAAAATTAATGATCTCTTTGCGCTCTATCTTTTTCTGAAATCCGGGAATGCGCCCCCTTTTTTCATGCCCGCTGATAAGATCCAGATGCAAGCGCTTTAGGCGCATCTCCAGATCCGTGAGATGGTGAGCCTCCATCTGGCCTCGCTTTAGCTTGCCAGATTGATCCATCGCCTTGTAGGAATAAACATGCATCGTTACAGGCGGCTCGTCATATCAACCGTTCGGATCGCTTCATCCAGCGTGGTTTCACCGGCCAGCACCCGATCCGCTGCCACATCGCTGAGCTGTTTGTAGCCCTTACTAATCGCCATCGATTCGATCTCCAGCAGGCTGGCGCTGCGAGAAATCATATCGTCGATCTCAGCATCTATTTTGAGAACCTCAAGAATCGGGATGCGACCCTTGTAGCCTTGCTGAGCGCACTTGTCGCATCCAACTTCCTTGTAGAGTTTTGGCTTCTGGCCCAAAGCGCCCAGCAAGGTTAGCTCTACGTCATCGGGCTCATACGGTTGCTTGCAGTGGTCGCAGAGTTTCCGCAGCAAGCGCTGACCGACAATGCCACTGATGTTTGAACTCAGGACGAAAGGTGCCAGACCAAGGTCAGCCAAGCGCGGTATAGCGCCGAGCGCAGAGTTGGTATGTAGCGTTGATAGCACTGCGTGACCTGTCATGGCTGCGCGAAAGGCCTGTTCAGCGGTTTCTAAATCCCGAATCTCACCCACCAGGATAATGTCGGGATCCTGCCGCATCAGGGATCGTATACCCTTTGCAAAATTCATCTTGCCCGAGCTTCCAATAGAGCTCTGCCTGATCATGGGAATCGGGTACTCGACGGGATCCTCCAATGTCATGATATTGACCGACTCTGTGTTCATTGCGCTCAACATGGAGTACAGGGTTGTCGTCTTACCGCTACCGGTGGGGCCAGTCACCAGGATAATGCCCTCCGGTCTGGACATGATCAGATTGATGGTCGTTAACTGCTCTGCAGGCAGGCCCATCTTCTCGAGCGCGATGATGCCCTGGTTTTTATCGAGAATACGCAGAACGATATTCTCGCCATGAATCGTGGGTTGCGTTGCCACCCGAAAATCGATATCTCTGCTGCCAAAAGTACGGCTAATGCGCCCATCCTGAGGCAGATTAGATTCGGCAATGTTCATATCGGACATCACTTTGAGCCGTATGTTGATCGCTGGCCAATACTTGACGTGGATACTTCGAATCTGCCGCATAACGCCATCGATTCGGTAGCGGACGCGTAGAAAACCCTTTTCCGGTTCAAAGTGAATATCCGAGGAGTTCTTCTTGACGGCGTCAGCGAGTAACGCGTCTACCAGGCGTACCATGGGGTGACTGTATTGCTCGTCATCGCCGTGGTAGTCGGAAAAATCGTTAACTTCGTTTTCGATTTCCTGAAGGATATTGTCAATCGAGAGGTCAAAGCCATAGAGCCGGTCAAGCGCGAACTCAATCTGGTTGAGCGCAGCCATTTTAGGCACGACCTCGATACGACGCCCGATGAGCGCCTTGACACGATCAAGTGTAATCACATCAAAAGTGTCGGCGATGGCAAGTTCGAATCGGCCGGTCGATGCGTCAAATGACAGAGGTATAACCTTGAGCATCCGGGCATTTTTTTGCCCGATCATCTCCAACACCTCGGTTTCTACAACGACATTCTTTAAATCAACACTTTGCTGATTCAAGGTTGAACTCAAGACATCGCGAATAACTTCGTCAGTTACAAAGCCAAGGGCAATTAAGGTCTCACCCAAGGGTTTTTGCTGCGTCTTCTGTTCGAGAAGGGCAATTTTTAGCTGATCTTCCGTAATGATGCCCGACTCCAGGAGTCGATCACCAAGGCGAACTGTTTGCTGTCCTTTTTTTGCTTCCGCTGGCTGTGCCATAAAACTACTGCTCGCTCAGTTGCGCTGTTTTTAACTGCTCCACTCGCAAACCCGCTGCCGCGAGGTCAAACGGCGCACTGTCCAAACCGTCTAACTTTGCGAAAGCTATCGCCTGCTGGTAATACGTGAGTGCCAACTCGTGCTTATTAAGCTGATCCAAAGAAATCGCCAGATGATAAAGATGGCCGGGATTCTCCGGTGCAAGTGATACCGCCTGGAAGAACATCGATTGTGCTTCCGCCCAGTCACCGCTAGCCGCCAGGCTGTAACCCATGGCGGAGTAATCAGCGGCACGAGTACTCACAAAACCCTCTCCACGCACCGACAAAACATCGCTTTGCTCCTCAGTTGCGCCAAGCGCCGCTATTTTCTGTAGCATCAGTAATGCATAAGCATTGGATCCATCAGCATTACGCGCATCATGGAAGTGGTCGCTGGCGGCATTGAACTGGTTGCGCTTAAAGGCTACCGAACCCAGACCATTGAGCGCCTGCACATTATCGGCATCTTGATCCAACGCTCTGTTATAAAAGCTAGCTGCCAGCTCATAGTCTTTCACGCTATAGGCTGCGTAGGCCTGCTGTAGCAGGCTGGAAAGGGAAGTCTTAACGCGCGTCCTTTCAAAGCTAACCCCAGCGGAAGGCGCATCTGCAGCAGTCGCCGCTACGGCTGCTTTATTTGGGCTGGAAACTGCAGGTGGCTCATCGCGATTGCCTATTGATGCGGGCGATGTCTCTGCAAGGTTATTTTCTCTGGAGGGAGACTTAGCCTCTGAAACCAGATCCTCACCAGTTCCGCGATCGGCAGTGGACTCACTGTCTGTAGCAGCTTCACCTATCGAAGCATCAATACCCACTACGCTATCGTCAAACTGCTCACTTGCCACAGCCGCAGGAG
Organism: uncultured Pseudomonadales bacterium; assembly: GCA_964504585.1. Lineage (GTDB taxonomy): Bacteria > Pseudomonadota > Gammaproteobacteria > Pseudomonadales > UBA7434 > UBA7434. Next base: position 16,483 of record CAZDEW010000017.1, read on the forward strand.
TGTCAACGTTCGCGTTCTGTGCATACTGCGCGTAGAAAAACGTGGCAGCACTGGCAAGCCCAAGCGCAGACAGACCCGCGAGCGTCCACTGTATTTTCTGTTTCTTAGAACGTGCTCTATCCTGCTGTCTGGCAAAACGCTCGGCGATACTGAGCGTACTTGCAGCATGATCCGCAGTGCTCACAGCTTCAGCTTGATCACCCTCTGCGCTCTGGTCAAACTCAGCCGCTGAAACCAGCGAGTCTACCGGGTCCTTTTCAGGCTCAGAGACAGAATCTAAAGTGGGCTGCGAATCATTTTGATCATCGCTGACCGGGGTACTTTCTTCGTTGGGATCGGGCTCTGATAGCAGGTTATCAATGTCATCCTGCAGAATCTTTTGATAGAGGTTAGTGCTGGCCGCTTCCTGCTCTTCAATGCTCTGGCTAGCCTTGAGCTCAATAGTGTCGACGGTTGCATCATCGGTCGCCCCATCGATAGCTTCAAGATCGAGCTCAAGAGACTCAAGGCTTTCGGCCGGTGCTTCGTCAGCAGCATCAACTTGCGTCAACGCATCATCTTCAATATCCAGCTCGAGATAACCATCAAATGAATCCGCCCCGGATACCAGCCCAGTTTCCTCGGCTGCTGGATCCAATTCCTGAGCGTCAGCCTCAGGAACCTCGGGCTCCTGTGCTTTCTTGAGCGCGTTGACAAGGCGGCTCATCGGCTTACTCCTGTAACGCCAGATCTGGAGCGTAATCAGCTAACGAACGTTCACTGCTGGAAAAATCTAGAGCAGGCTTTCTCGCTCCTGATGAGATCACTGCCGCAGCGTGCTTGTCGAGAACCTCTCGATTACTGGTAGCGCCAACAACGATTGGTCGAATAAAAATAACCAGCTCGGTTTTTTGCCTGCCGCTGTTTTCGTATTTGAATAGACTACCAAGCAGAGGAATCCTGGAAAGACCAGGCACGCCATCGTTATCGTCTTCGACGGTGTCTTGCATCAGCCCACCAATCACGCCGATACTTCCGTTCTCGAGCTTCAAGATCGATTCAACCTCTCTAACCTGAATTTCGGGCACAAGGTTTGGCGTTATCGCACCCATTCCGTTACTCAGTGCGACGGCTATGGAGGGACCCGGGTCTTCAGCAAAACCGGTGATACGCGAAATGGTCGGCCTTGCATTAATAGTCACGCTGTCGTCGTCACTGATCTGCGGTGTCACTGACATCACAAAACCGACCGGAACCGTATTGATTGTCGACTCCACGGTAATTGTGTCATTGCCGCCTTCGTCCTCATCCCTTTCAATCTCGGTGGTAAAGTACACCTTGTTCTCTACAACCTTTAGCAATGCCGTCTGATTGTTCATCACCATGAGTTTGGGTGAAGAGAGCACCTTTGTGTTGCCAAACTGGTCTAACAGGCGGACTGTGGATGTCCAGTCCCGGCCGCTGGTGTTGTTGTAGGTCAGGTTGAAAAAAGGCGCCGTCTGTAGATTGCTGGCCAGCAGATTTTGCGTAAACGAGAACCCCGTGTCTCCGGCATTCTCGAGGCGCGACCAATCAACGCCGGCCTGATAATCGTCGTTTAACGTAACCTCAGCGATAGTCGCTTCGATCACCACCTGGCGCTGCGAGCGCTCTACTACCTGCTCGATAAATTCGGTGATCTCTCGATGCTGTGCCTGACTGGCGCGGATGGTCACAAGGCCCGTTTCGCGGTTTGCGATAATGCTATTTTTCGGCGCGGCCACGGCGACGGACTCAGAGCCACCTTCTTCACCCTCTGACAGCGAAGATTCGTCAACGCTGGCGCTCGAGGTCTCTCCGTCTTCTGAATTGCTCAGCGCACTGTCACCACCGCGCAAAATAGCTTTTATATTGTCGAGCAGGGTATCCCAGAAAGCGTTGATGGATTCATTCTGAATCGTGGTGTTCGAGACATTCGGCTCGCCGCCGCCATCGGAAAGCGCAGATCCGCCGGTTGAGCTAACCTCGGTGGCAATGCTAACTTCGGAGGTGCTAGTTCGAGCGATATTCAGATAGTTAACGTCGTAGGTTCTCAGGTACGGAAGATCGGGCTCAATCGTTATCAAATTGCCCTGCACAGAAAAGCGTAAATCCACCTGCTTGGCCAGGCGAGTGAGAATCTGCTCAATTGTTTGATCGATGGCGTTGAGCGTAACCTTGCCCGCTATTGCAGGGTGTATATCGATATTGCGCTCAGCGTCCCGCGCCAGTGCAAATAGCACATCGTCGACGGGCGCCTCGGTCACGACTACCGAGTAAAGATCCACTTCGGTCAATTCCGGAGCGGGCAGCTCGAAAGGGGTCAGCTCGGGTATTGAATCTGAGAGTTTTTGCGCGTGTTGATCCGCCGGATCAATATGCGCATCCGAGAGGGGGATTTCTTTTGTCTGAATAGGTCCGTGCGCGCAGCTCGCTACGAGAACGGCAAAGGATAAGCATCCTGCTTTTAAGGCTTTCATTTTCGTCCTGAAAATTTCTAGTGAGTACCTCTTAAACCTAGCAAATTTTCAGGTTCGCGCCAGAAGACCAGCGCATATTAAAAGCGAGTCAACGCCACAATGCTCAGAATAGGTCGCAAATTAACCAGACATCGATCAAGAGCACGCTCCCCTAAGCCAATCCGGTTAAATCGCAGGCAAAAAAAAGCCGGCTAATCGTTAGCCGGCTTTCACTCTGAGCAGAAATTAATCGAAGGATTTCACTAGACCACCCAGAGTTTCTTTCGCATCACCAAATATCATTCGCGTGTTGTCTTTGAAGAAGAGCGGATTATCGATACCGGCAAACCCGGACGCCATCGAACGCTTGAGAACAAAGACCGTGCGAGCCTGATCAGCGTTGATCACCGGCATGCCATAAATCGGGCTGGACTGAACCTCGCGAGCGGCGGGGTTAACTACATCATTTGCACCAATCACGAGGGCAACATCGAAGGTATCCATGCGCGGATTGATCTGGTCCATCTCGAGCAGTAGATCATAGGGAACATCGGCTTCGGCCAATAGCACGTTCATATGCCCGGGCATACGCCCAGCAACCGGGTGAATTGCATAGACGACTTCAGCGCCGTTAGCTTCAAGAACCTCTTGCAGTTCTTTCACCACATGCTGAGCCTGTGCTACGGCCATACCATATCCTGGTATGACAACAACACTGCTCGCAGCCTCTAGAACGTAGTAGGCATCCTCCGCGCTGATCGGCTTTACCTCGCCCTGTTCAATTCGAGGCCCGTCGCTGCTGACAACCGCGCCAAACCCGGAGAAAAGAACATTGCTTAGCGAGCGGTTCATCGCCTTACACATGATAGTGGTCAGGATAATGCCCGAAGCACCCACAAGCGAACCGGCAACAATCAGCAGGATGTTAGAGATCGCAAAGCCCGCCGCGGCAGCCGCAATGCCAGAGAAACTATTCAACAGCGAAATAACGACAGGCATATCTGCGCCGCCGATCGGCATAACAAACATCACACCCAGCGCCAAAGAAAGTATGACTGCCATGTACAACCATGTCGTATTAGCCGGATTCATAATAAACAGTACGGCACAAACGAGAACCGCAATGAGAATCAGGCTATTCACCACTCGCTGGCCAGAGTACACAAAAGGGCGGCCAGAGATGCGCTCACTCAACTTCAGGTAAGCAAGGATAGAGCCGGTAAAAGTCAAACCGCCTATCAAAATGGAGAGGAATACAGTAATCAGCGTAAACACCGATACGCCGCCTGCAACCAACGCCATGGTCAGCGCTGCCCAGCCCACGAATAAGCTGGCAAGACCGCCAAATCCATTGAACATCGCAACCATTTCCGGCATCGATGTCATCGCGACGGAGCGCGCTACGATCGCGCCAGTTAAGGCACCAACGGCAACACCCAAAATAATATATTTGTAGTCGACAATACCCTGATCAAACAGCGTCACCAGCACTGCGATGAACATCCCAAGGGCGGAGACGAGATTTCCGCGACGCGCGGTCGCAGGAGAGCCCAACAGCTTCAGTCCAAAAATAAAAAGAACGGCAGCAAGAACGTATACGAAATTGATGAAAATTGCGGGACTCATTACTTATCGCCCTCTTTCTTCTTGAACATCGCAAGCATTCTGTCAGTCACCATATAGCCACCAACAACATTAATCGTTGCGAAAGCCACAGCGAGTGTGCCAAGTACGGTTGCAACCACTTGTTGGTCGGCACCAGCGGAAGCTAACGCACCGACCAGGGTAATACCGGATATCGCATTCGAGCCAGACATCAGCGGTGTATGCAGCGTCGAGGGCACTTTGTTAATGAGTTCAAAGCCAAGAAAAATAGCCAGCACAAAAACAAATGTTAGAAAGACTAACTCCATCACCTAACCCCCTGCCCTGATATTGGCGATTGTCTCGTTAACGATTTCACCGTCTCGCGTGATCAGGCAACCTATCAAGTCGTTTTCCGGGTTCAGCACAACTTGTTTGGACTCTTCATCCCAGAACTCGTCGACCAGATTAAACAGGTTTGCCGAGTACATCTGTGATGCATCTCGGGGTACTTCGTTTGGCCAGTTACCTGTACCAACAATTTTCACCCCGTTGATTTCTACAATTTCTCCCGGTCTGGATCCTTCAACGTTTCCACCCGTTTCCGCCGCCATATCGATCACCACGCTGCCCGGCTTCATGCCCGCGACAAACTCTTCCGGTACGATCACCGGAGGCTTGCGACCAAAAACCTGCGCCGTAGTGATCACCACATCAGACGCCGCGATAACATCCTTCTGTGCATCGCGCTGTTTTTGCAGCTGCTCCGGGGTCAGCTCACGTGCGTAGCCATCTTTGGTGGATCCGGTTTCGCCCAGATCGATCTCAAGAAACTTTGCACCGACCGATTGCACCTGCTCCGCCACCTCACTGCGCGTATCAAACGCGGTCACCTGAGCACCGAGACGCTTCGCCGTTGCGATGGCCTGCAAGCCAGCCACACCCGCACCGATAATGAAAACCTTTGCCGGCTTGATCGTTCCCGCCGGCGTCATCATCATGGGCAGTATCGTCGGCAGATGCTCTGCAGCCTTCATGACCATCACATAGCCGGCAAGGTTGGCCTGCGAACTTAGCGCATCCATCTTCTGTGAGCGTGTCGAACGGGGAATCATTTCCATGCTGACAGCGCTGATTTGTCTATCGCGCATCGCATCGATCAGCGCGTGCTCGTTGAACGGATCGAGAAAGCTCACATGTATCGAGCCCGGCTTAAGCAGGGCAACCTGTTCCATACTGGGCTTGCGTACACGCAGCACCATATCGGCACTGGCAAACAGGGCAGCAGGATCCGAGGTGAGCGAGGCACCCGCTTCGCGGTATTCGTCATCGCTGAAACCGGCCCCCTGTCCAGCACCGGTCTGAACGACTACTTCTGCGCCGAGTCGGCTAATCTTCTTGACTGTGTCGGGGATTAGTGCCGCGCGGAGTTCTCGCGGCTCATCCTCTTTTGGAACAAAAATTTGCATGATATTTGACTTCTTCCATCCTCATCACCGAGTGCTCGATGAAGGTTTTACACACATTCAATGGCAAGCGATTTGATCGTTTTTGAATCGGTCTATGGCTGGAGATTTATGCACTAATATGGTGCAAATATGCACCCCGACCCAAAAGGCCGTGCATCTTATATCATTTGATCTGACATTGAAACCGAGATGCGGTCGCAGGGTCTCTCGGTTAAAAATGAGGTAGGATCCAGCTCGGCGCTATATAGCTACCCACTGGCTTGAAAAAGGCGCTGATTGTCAGCGATAAAATGACCTGAACAAAAATTGTTCGTTTGGGCTTGCGTACCCCTAAGGGGTACCCGCTCTCAGCCTGGCTGTCGTCGATCGCCCTTGCGGCGCTCTTCTCCGACTGGACTACCGGCCGACTGTTGGCGTCTATCCGTGCCTTTTCGCTCCTCGAGCGCCTCATCAATCTGATCGAAAAAATCGAGGTCAACCTCTTTCTTCTCTTCACCGTTCATGACTTTGGTCTCTAGCATAAGTTGAACCGAGCTAATAACAGATAAGGGTGCGATGCCTCATAGGCCACAATGCACCAGTGACGTGCTTTTACAGTTTAGGAGAGTACGGGCGTTTAGCCATATGATTCTCAAATTAGTGAAAATATCACAATGCACTGATAGTCCTTCGAGGCACAAAAAAGGCCCGATCAACGGGCCTTTACTGATTGAATCAAATCTCTTCAGAATCAGGATTTGCGCTCTTTAGCGACGAGAAAATCAACAACCTCAAACAACTTAACCGGACCACCGGCCATGCGCAATGTCACGCGGTACTTGCCGTTGACCACCACTTCTGGCGTGCCACCGACCTTGTAGTTTCTTCTTACGCGATTTTCGCCCTGCTTAACCTTGGCCTTAATCGAGAAAGAATCGTACGTCTTTAGAAAATCCTCGCTAGAGACATCGTACTGGGCAAATATTTTCGCAAAGCGGTCTTTGTCCTGCAGCTTGGGCTCCTTCGTCAAAAGGACGAATAGGTCATTATGCACAGCTTCAGGAAGTTCAAGCGCTTCAGCGGCATAGAACAACGCTGCATGCGCTTTCATTTGCTTGGCCCATACCGCCGGGGTACGCATAAACTCGACGTCATCCGCTTTGGTTGTTTTCCAGTTCTTTACATAGGGTTCGAACGAATAGCAGTGCCCGCAGCCGTACCAGAAAATTTCCATCACCTCGATCTTATCGTCGGCCGCTATTTTCAACGGTTGTTCGAGCACTTCGTAGTGAGTGCCGGCGACATACTTTTCCTGTAACAGTGGTTGGGAGTTGCCCACAATCGCGGTCGCAGCCGCGACCAGAAGCAGAACGGCTGGGATAAGTCTTTTTTGAATTGAGGTCATGGTTTTTACTACCTTTTCTTTGTCCGGTCAGAGGCGCACTATCAATGCCAGCATGTTACAGCGTGCAACATGAACCAAAGGTGAACGGGCACCACGCGCTTTTAATATCTTAGACCCTCAATGTAGCTCGAAACAGCTTTGATTTCATTTTCGTTCATTCGTTCCGCGATACCTCGCATCGCACGCCCCTCTCCATCATTCTGACGGCGACCCTCTGCAAAGTGGCGGAGCTGCTGCGCAATGTAATCGGCGTGCTGACCTGCCAGGCGCGGAAACAGTGCGGGCTCGTTGCCAAGGCCTGCCGGCCCATGACAGCCGGTGCAGGCCGCGATACCACGCTCGTGCTGACCGTTGCGATAAATCTCTTCTCCCAGCTCCACAAGCGCTGGATCTGCAGCGCCGTCAGTTTGAGTACCTGCGGCGTAGTAAGCGGCAATATTTTTGAGATCCTGTTCGCTCAGATTATCCAGCAGCCCAGTCATCAAGGCGATATCACGCTCGCCGGACTGAATGTCCTGCAGCTGCTTAAGCAGGTAGCGCTCGCCCTGACCAGCAAGCTTGGGGTTTGCCGGGCTGGCACTGTTGCCATCATCACCGTGGCAAGCGGCGCAGACCTGAGTCAGCGCTTTGCCGGCATCCGCATCACCACCTTGATAGGCCTTCGGCGCTGCCGCAGGCCCGCCTGCAGAATGGGCAGATATCGACACGACCGCAACAAGCGTCGACAGCGACGAAATAAGTAAGCTGGGCATGCAAAACTTCATAGACGATTTTCCTGACAATTACCTGGAGCCCCCACGTGGAGAGCTGGATTTGGAGCGCGCGAATTTTACCACCGGGATGCCCCGGCGAGTCTAGCAAATATGCCGTGAATCCTTTTACCCGGCGCGGGGAGCTGCAGCTATCATTACAATTGCTTACATTGGCCTAACGGCCAGCCAGCCGAAATCATTACTGTCGGCTGTCCACCATACACTTTCAGATCCTTGCATCGTCAACCGTGAATACCAACCCCACTCGCACAAAATCGGCGCCCGTCGAATTGCAGAAATACTTTCGCAGCGCAAATTTCATACAGAGCGCAAGCAGCCTCGCCGACTGCCCGGTGCAAGCCGGTCCGGAAATAGCCTTTGCAGGGCGATCTAATGCCGGCAAATCCAGCGCCATTAATCGCATTACCGATAACAAGAAGCTGGCAAAAACTGGCAAGACGCCTGGCAGAACACAGCTGATCAACTTCTTCGAGCTAAAAGATGGTGCTCGCCTTGTCGACTTACCGGGTTACGGCTTTGCCAAGGTATCCAAGCAAAAAAAGAACAACTGGCAGAAACACCTGCTCAACTATCTAGAAAAGAGAGAGACTTTGGCCGGGCTGGTGCTAGTCATGGACAGCCGCCACCCCCTGCAGGCATTCGACCAGATGATGCTCGACTGGGCCAAAACTTATTCCGTCCCTACCCTTATCCTGCTCACTAAATGCGACAAACTCTCAAAAAATGCGGCCAGAAAAGCCTATTTCGAAGTCGAAGCTCACTGCAGTGATATCCCGCAATCAGCGCCTCTGCTGTTTTCTTCCACTTCAGGCGAGGGCCTGCCTCAGGCGCTGCAAGCCATATCGGACACTTTCTCAGGCGCAGCAGAGGGATCTGTGCAAGATATAAGCTAAATTCGCTGCAGCCGGTACCGTCCTGGCCGAAGTGCAAAAGAAGCGCCTCAGGTACGAGAGTGTGCTCACGATCATAGTTTTGGGTTTCACCGGTTCAAATTACTGGTTTTTTTACTAAAAGCGACAGAACTCGCTGCATGGTTTCTATAATTGAAACAATATGTTGACCGAAGTCGACTGACTTTGGCCGAGCACCAATGTCCCCAGAAGGATAAACACCTATGCTTCAGCGAACACTCAAAACCACTCTGGCGCTATCAACAGCCCTTTGGCTGGCGTCCTGCGAAAAAGATTCAAGTGCCAACAACGCAGGTGACGGTGGCGGTGGCAATAGTGGTAGCGGGGGGACTGATCCCAGCGAGTTGATTACCCTTTCAGGTTTAAACTTCGAATCTGAAGCAAAGTTTGTCGGCCCCAGAGTGCACACCATCGTCAGCGAAGTTTATCGCAACCTCGAACTGATCCACGCAGTTGTCGACATCGACGCGCAGATGACCTCAGCCAGCGCGATACCACGCGACGACACCATTAACATCGTACTGACCGATACGCCAAACCCGAATCTCTACGGCGGGACAGCGCCCGTCGACCTTATACTCGCAGCGGGAACCGTTACCACCGCGGTTGAAGTATGTAGCAACAACGCAGGCGTCAGCACAGTTTTCTTTGATGTCGACGGTATCCTTAACCCTGCACAACGTGGCTTGACCCCCGGCGACGAAATCCTCAGAGACTACGATAACGTCAGCTGCTCCTACGATTTCTTCGATGTTGCTGCGGATCCGGCTACCGTATTTGAGGATACAACAACCCCCAAAGAGCGTCGGGTTCCTACTACTCTGACCGGAAGCATCCGCTATACCTTTACCAGCAGCGCCGCCGACATGCCGAGGTTCACCGGCACGGCGACCCTCGGCGATCCAGACTTCACTTCTGGACTCAACTATGAGGTCACCGACGGCCTGCTTGAAGTCGCCGATACTGGCGATTCTGATCAATTTAATGGTACGGTCGACTTCGACATCGATTTCGCCACGGGCAACGCCACCTTCACCAATATCAATGTGCGAATCACCGGCAGCTCATCCAGCTTAACCGGACCGAACATCATCACCATCGATACCGTCGACAGGCAGCTGGAACCGACCTTACCTCTGACTGGCGATGTTCTGGAAATAAGAAATGGCGTGATCACCAGCGAGCTTTCGACGCTGGGCATGCAGTTCGAGACGGTGGCATATAACGGCAACGGTGCGGACTTGATGCAGGCACCCGATGGTGGTCTGCCAAACCTCGGCGCAATTCTCTTTACTGGCGGCGGCAGCACGGCCGCGCGAGCGCGTACCGACGCGAGTGGCGGCATTCCGGTAGTAGATCTTGAGGAAACTTTTGATCCTGCAGAAGAGATTGATAACGTGGCCTTCCCTACCACAGTCAATCAGTTTGACGACGATGAACAAGCTGAGCCTGGCGGCTCAGCCTGGTTTGTTTCAGGGTTTCTCCTAGCGCCGGAGTAGGGCGCCTGAGTAAGACGCCTGAGCAAATAGCCCAGCGCTTGCGAGCCGGGCTGCTCCTGCGTATCTGTACCGCCGCGCCGCTAGGCAGACGGTGCAGTGCCACCGCTGACAAACAGCTCAACGCGGCGATTCATCGCTCGCCCCGCTTCCGTCGCGTTTGATTCTCTCGGCTGACTTTCGCCGGCACCGCTGGTAGTAATCAGATAAGCCGAAGCACCACTTTGAACCAGATAGTTCTTGACTGAATCCGCGCGCTGCTCAGAGAGCGTCTGGTTGTAATCTGCAGAGCCCGTTGAATCCGTGTGACCGACAATCTGAACACTCGGCTGATACTTGCGCATTACCTCGCTGACTTTAGCCAGACTGTTGGTAAATGATGGTTTGATCCCCGCACTGTTGACGTCGAAGGTTACCTGGCTGTCAAAGGTAAGCTTCAACAAATCGTCCTTCACCCGCTGGATTTCCACCTCGGAGCGTGCCTGCTCTGCAGCGAGCGCATCACGCATTTCCTGCTCCTGGCGATCCATCAGATTGCCAATACCCGCGCCTGCCGCGGCACCTAGTACGGCTCCGGTAATCACACCTCGGTCGCGATTACCGTCATCGTCCAGCTGACCACCAATCACGGCACCGGCAACCGCGCCCACAACCGCACCAATCGCGGTGTTGTTGCGATCCGTTGTCCCATCGCTCTGGGTGGTTGCACAGCCGGCTAGCACGGTTACAGCCAGCGTGGTTGAAACAAGCGATTTGATTCTCATACACCATTCTCCGAATAAGTTTTTAATGCTTCTAATTGCCTTTTTCAGGCGGGTTCTAGATCCACACTATACGTCTGAGACCGTATTGCGCTGTGGTTTACGCCACACAGACAAAGCGGATTTATTCCAAAAAAGCCTAATCGCAGGTCAATATGGGCAAATACAGACCTACATGGTTATTTTTTAATCCAATTTATTTTATCTTTTCTCCTTGCTTTTCCTTCAGGATCGGCAATACTGTATATCCATACACTGTATATTTAAACAGTATCTGTATTCCAGCCACTTCCAGACTGAACGCGTGATTTGCAGCGCAGCAGTCTCGAATCGACGAGAGCTAAAAAGGTAAAGAGGTAAGTAGCGATGATAGGCACTTTATACAATATTCATGATTTTGATCGACTGGACGAAGAACAGGGCCAGCCTCGCGAGGGTCGTTATCAGCGCTTTCTAAAAATGGCAGGGTTTGAACAGGTCGACGAAGCGCGCTATCGGGAATTATCAATCGCCCACTTTGCAGAGACCGGTTACCTCGTTAGTCACGAATCACTAACGCTCTCATACAACCCCTCGAGAGAGCCTTTGGCTGCACTTATCAAACCCTGCATACAGGAGTCCCAAAGCCTTCGCTATGGTGCAGAGTCGGATACAGGTGCAAGCGTGCCGCAAGCCAACACAGAGTACTGGATCAAATCGCTTCCGGGTCGTCAGAGCACACTCGCTTGCACGCTGGGTTGGATAATCTCCTCCAAGCTTGTCTCTGAAATAATACTGGCTGCAATGCAAAAAAACCTGCGCGGCCTTGCCAAGAAGTTCCAGGCACGCAAGGCCATACGATCTCAGTCCCGGAACCCGCAAGGCTCCAATCAATGGCATGAGATAAGACTGGCTAATGCCTTGCCTTTAGTAAACGCGTAGGCGCTTTGACACGGCGCTCATTGGTTTGGCTGAACTTTTGCATCGCGTCCATCGCGACTAACACCATCATGAAAGTCGACTGTGGCACAATTTAGTGTGTCACATTGCAAGAAACCGATCTTGGACGATGCAGTCCCACAAGCTGTAAACTATTATTTTCCTATAGTTGTTAATGACGCCTCGAAATCATGAGATAGCGCGGCAATGCATAGGATGTCAGCATGGGGTCATCTCTACCGAATCAGCAGGACAATGTGGCCAGCTCTTCTCTGGACCAGACGTTAAACCCTGCATTAAATCCCACACTACAAAAGTGCTTCTACCAGAAAGACGGTAACTGGTACATCCACATGCCAGAACAAGATGTCGGACCCTACGACGACAAAGCCGACGCACAGATGGCACTCATGTATTACAGCGTCCGGGCGCTATGGCCCAGCGAAAGGCAGCTGCGCAGCTTTACCCGGCACGGCGGCTAAAAAACGGCAGCCTCCTTCAGGCAAGCCATTGAGCGCTGTTATCTGCCTCACCCTCGCCTCGCGCGAGAGTCTTAATTCTAGAAAAGGTCGGCGATGAGAATTCCGGCCTTTTTTTGCCCAGAATTTCTCGCGACAAACTCAGGCAGGCAATCTTGCACAGCGTTTAAAGACCGTTATAGGCGCTGTGAGCCGTATATAATGGGCTTGCTTTAGAACTCTATTATCTGAACTTCCCATGCATGACATACGCGCCAGTAAAGTGGAATGGCCCAACATCCAGACCGTGCTACTCGATATGGATGGCACGCTATTAGACCTGCATTACGACAACCATTTCTGGATGGAATTTCTACCGGGTGTCTATGCCGATAAGCATGTGATGTCGCTGGAAGACAGCAGGGCACAACTGAGCAAGGTATTTAAAGACACCCAGGGCACACTACACTTCTATTGCGTAGAGCACTGGTCTGAGAAACTGGACCTGGACATCGTTAACCTGAAAAAACAGGAAACTGAGCGCATCGCCTTTTTGCCCGACGCAGAAAAGTTTCTGGCTGCAATCAATGCGATTGCCGATCGCCCGAGCATAGCGATCGCGACCAATGCGCATCGCGAGGTGTTCGAATTCAAAGATCGCAAGCTTGGCCTAAGGCGCTATGTCGACGACATTTTCTGCGCCAACGAGCTCGGCGCCCCAAAAGAGTCCAGGGAATACTGGGATAGACTGCAAGAGCGCTTTCCTTTTGATCCTGAAACCACTCTCTTTGTCGACGACAACCAGACTGTTCTTGGTGCCGCGACCAGCTTCGGCATTTCAAACCTGATCATGCCGCTAAAGCCCGACACAAAAAAACCGCCTCAACGAAATCAGCGCGGTTATCAGGCCATCAACTCCCTTAGGGAAATCACGCCGGGTGCTATCCAGCCGGCACCGTAGTTATGGCATCTGACGAAAACAAAGCAACGAGTTGCCGCATCGATAAATGGCTGTGGGCCGCGCGCTTTTTTAAAACGCGCAGTCTGGCAAAACAGGCTATCGAGGGAGGCAAAGTCCACTACAATGGGCAGCGGGTCAAAACCAGTAAAGCGGTAGAAATAGGCGCCGAGATGAAAATTCGCTGCGGCTGGGATGATAAAACTATTATCGTCGACGCAATCTCGGAACAAAGGCGAGGTGCCCCAGAGGCTGCTCTACTGTACAGCGAAACATCCGCAAGCATCGAAAACCGCTTGTTGCGAGCGCAAGAGCGCAAAGCTAGCCCGAGCTGGCAGCCGGGCAGTCGACCGACCAAGAAGCAGCGAAGACAGATTCATCGCTTCAAATCTGCCGAAGAAAAACACTCGAGCGAATAGCCGCTGATCTCTGGTTCAGCAGCCAAAGCTGACGCCATTATATGGACACATCGATGGAAACACTGTCTACCGCAGTCTCAAGCAATGACTGTATACAGCCGTTTTTCTTTACCGCAATCCCGGCACGCGGAGCGCTGGTCAAACTTGAAAACAGCTTTGTCGAGGCACTCAATGGTCACTCCTACCCAAGGCCAGTGAATAACTTGCTGGGGCAAAGTCTGGCCGCGGTCTGCCTCATGAGCACACATCTAAAATTTTCTGCAAGGCTCTCCCTGCAGGCCAGGGCCATGGGCTCTCTAAATGCGCAAGGGTTGACTGAAGACGTGGGCGACGCGGCAATATCCCTCATGCTGGCGGAGGCTGAGATGACGCGGTTCCGCGACGGCACCTTGCCGCAGCGTCAATCCATCAGGGGACTGGCGCGTCTCAACGACACCGCAATGCCCCAGAGCACGCAACATCAATCGCTTGCAAGCTTGCTGGGGCAATCGCAGTTAGCAGTAACCGTCGAACCGGAATCTGGAGAACGTTACCAGGGCATCGTCAATGCGCAGTCGCCGACGCTCGCTGAAAGCATTGAGGATTATTTTGTGCAGTCAGAGCAGCTTGCGACACAGCTGCATCTCTTTGCCAACGACACGCAGGCAGTAGGGCTTTTGTTACAGGAGATGCCCAACCACGGCGGAAAGTCAGAGCGTTTTCCGATCGGATTTGAAGACCAGATGCAAGCACAGTTCTGGGAAGAGATTAGCGTCATTGCACGCTCCATCACATCCGATGAGATGTTTTCTCTTGCCGCCGAGGATTGCCTGCACCGACTGTTTCACCAGCACGCCTACGAAATCTCAGAACCTGTCCCCGTTGGCTTCGCCTGCAGCTGCTCACAGGAAAGAACCGGCAGCGCACTGGAGAACATCGCAATGGACGCGCTGGAAGCGATCCTGCAAGAGGATGGCGAGATTGTCATGGACTGCGAGTTTTGCAGCAGTCGATACCGTTTTGACCGCACTGCAGTGGAATTGATCAAAATGGGCAACGTGCCCGGTAGGCTGAATTAGCCTACGGCCAGTTGCTTCCAGCGCTCACCGCCGTCAGCTAAATCGCCGCTTACTGTATTTTGTCGTCGCATTTTCCTGCATTCGCTAATGCATATCTGGCATAATCTCGCGCCGCAAAACGCGCCTATAGCGCGACAAAGCGGAAAATAGAAGAAAAATAGTCTGTTTTTTGATCAAAATTGGACTGCTTTCTGAGCTATAGTTGAAATTTCACCGTCAAATCACACGCCAGTAGTAGGGTTAACCACAAGATATGAACGCAGCGACTGAACCAGCCATTCATGCCAATCTCAGTGCAAAGCAGCTGATTGAATTTGCTCTGGAGCGCGGAGAGGGAAAACTGGCAGCTAACGGCGCGCTGCTGGTAACGACGGGTGCCAGAACAGGCCGCTCTCCTGCCGACCGCTTTATTGTCCGTGAGCCCTCAACGGAAGATGCTATTGATTGGGGTTCCGTAAACCGCCCCTTCGACGCGGAAAAATTCGACGCGCTGTGGGATCGCGTGAGCCACTATCTCTCAGAGCGCGATAAATTCCAGTCCAGACTTCATGTTGGCGCAGATCCCGAACACTATATCCCGGTTCAGGTGAACACGGAAACGGCCTGGCAGGGTTTATTCGGCAGGAATATGTTCGTTCGCGTTGGCGATGAAGATTACAACCCCAAAGGCAAGCAGGAGTGGACAATTCTGAACGTTGCCAGCTTCACCTGCGATCCGGAGCGTGATGGCACCAATAGCGACGGCGTTGTAATTATTAATTTCGCACAGAGAAAAGTGCTGTTAGCCGGCATGCGCTACGCCGGAGAAATGAAAAAGGCGATGTTTTCGGTACAGAACTTTTTGCTGCCGGAGAAGGATGTGCTGCCCATGCACTGTTCGGCAAACGTGGGAGAGAACGGTGATACCGCACTCTTCTTTGGCCTGTCTGGCACCGGCAAGACCACATTATCCGCGGATCCGGCGCGCTATCTGATCGGTGACGATGAACACGGCTGGGGCAAGGGCACCGTTTTCAATCTCGAGGGCGGCTGCTATGCAAAAACGATTAACCTCAGCAAAGAGAATGAGCCGGTAATCTGGGATGCAATCCGCAATGGCGCCATTCTTGAAAATGTCGTCCTAAGCGAGCAGGAAGTACCCGACTACGACGACACCTCACTGACCGAGAATGGTCGCTGTTGTTACCCTCTGGAACATGTCGACAAACGCGTCGTGGAAAATCGCGCTGGCGAGCCAAAAGTTGTGATCTTCCTGACCTGCGACGTTTCGGGCGTTCTACCACCAGTCTCAATTCTGTCCAAAGAGGCTGCAGCCTACCACTTTCTCAGCGGCTACACCGCTCGCGTGGGCTCGACTGAGCTTGGCGCTGCAGCCGGCATTCAGCCAGCATTTTCAACCTGCTTTGGCGCTCCGTTTATGCCGCGGCCAGCCGGCGATTACGCAGAGCTCCTCATGCGTCGCATAGAAGAATTTGGCTCCACTGTGTATCTCGTCAATACTGGCTGGACTGGCGGCTCGGGCGGTCCTGGCGGCGAAGGCAAGCGCTTTAGCATTCCCACAACGCGAGCCGTTATCACCGCCATTCAAGAGGGTCGACTGCTCAACTGTGAGACAACGCGACTTGAAAAACTCAATCTGGAAATACCCAATCAGGTACCGGGCGTCGATAGCAAGCTGCTCAACCCAAGGGACACCTGGTCTAACCCGGCAGCCTATGATGAACAGGCAACCAAACTGGCGAAGCAATTCGAAGAGAACTTTAAAAAGTATGAAGTTTCTGCGGCAATAGCCAATTCCGGTCCTAAAGCGTAAGCAAGCAGGCAATAACAGGGGCCAGCATTTGCTGGCCTTTTTTTTCTATTTTTTTGTATTCTCATAAACCGAACTGCACTACAGCCCGTCAGGGGCGCCAGGCAAGCCAAGGTAACCAACTATGCTGACACTACATCATCTGGAATATTCGCAGTCATTTCGAGTACTCTGGTTACTTGAAGAGCTGGGTGCTGACTACGAACTCAAACTCTACCAGCGAGACCCCGTCACCATACTGGCACCAGATGCCTATAAAAAGGCTTCGCCGCTGGGCACAGCGCCTTACATTACTGAGGGCGATTTTGCGCTCTCTGAAACCAACGCCATTGTCGACTACATCATGGATCGATACCCGGAATCCGGTCTGGTGCCCGCAGTCTCTGATCCAGATCGCACGCGACACCTTTTCTGGTACGACGCGTCGCAAGCCTCGCTAATGCCAATGATGTTGATGAACGCAGTTATGCGAATATCACTGCAACGATCGCCAGTTTTCATCAAACCAATTCTAAAGTCGGTCAACGGAAAAATAGTCAGTGGCATGATCAAGCCCCGCGTAGACAAGCTGCTGCAATTGGCAGAAGAAGCCTTGCAAGAGGCGCCATGGTTTGGGGGGCGGAACTTCAGCACCGCTGACATTGCCATGAGCTACCCACTGGAGTCAGCGCGCAGTCGCGGATTTCTTGAGGGGGGTTATCCAGCGTGCTCAGAATGGTTTGAACGCGCCTATGCAAGAGAGGCGTTTATTCGCGCCAAAGAAAAAGACGGCAGGGAGTCGATGATCTTGCCGGTTTAATTACGCGCCGCTATTCAACCTCAAGCATAAACGTAACCGGGCCGTCGTTGACCAGACTAACTTGCATGTCGGCACCAAACTCACCGGTCTTAAGTTTTATACGTTGGTCCAGACAAGCGATGGCATGCTGGTAAAGCTCCTTGGCGAGCAAGGGTTCGGCGGCGCGAGAAAATCCCGGCCTGGTGCCCGATCGTGTATCAGCTGCGAGTGTAAACTGGGATACCAGCAGTATCTCACCATTGATATCTTGCACACTGCGGTTCATTTTCCCCGCTTCATCGGGAAACACCCGGTACGTTAGCAGTTTATCAATAAGACGATTCGCGATCTTTTGATTATCGTTCTTCTCTACCCCCAGCAGCACAAGCAATCCGGTATCGATTGTAGACCTGGTCTCACCGGCAATCGCCACCGAGGCTTTCGACACCCGTTGAATTAACGCTTTCACAAGTGGTTAAGCCGCCTACTCTGGCACACTCACAAACAAACTATGACGCTCTGGACGCGCGCTTGCGCTCATGCTCAAGCAGAAGCTTTTTGCGGATGCGGATAAACTGCGGCGTCACCTCTACAATTTCGTCATCCTCGATAAACTCCAGCGCTTGCTCGAGCGACATGCGGATCGGCGGACTAAGAATGGTCGCTTCATCAGAACCCGAAGCGCGAATATTAGTGAGCTGCTTGGCCTTGGTGGGATTAACGGTCAGGTCGTTTCCGCGACTGTGGATACCGATGATTTGTCCCTCATAGACATCGACATTGGCATCGATGCATAGTCTGCCTCGATCCTGAAGGTTGTAAAGGGCGTAAGCAAGCGTCTTCCCCTTAACGTTGCTAATAAGCACGCCGTTGATGCGCGACTGGACCTCTCCGGCTTTGACTTCACCATAATGATCGAAAACCGAAGTGAGTATTCCACTGCCCGAGGTCATGGTCATAAACTCGGAGCGGAATCCAATCAAACCGCGCGCGGGTATGACGTAGTCGAGGCGAATGCGCCCCTTACCATCAGGCACCATGTCCTGCAGCTCCCCTTTACGCAGACCGAGAGCTTCCATAACAGAGCCCTGATGTTGCTCCTCGCAGTCGACGACAACCGCTTCAAAAGGCTCCTGCACCACATCGTCTATAACTTTCTGCACAACCTCTGGTCGGCCAACCGCAAGCTCATAGCCTTCCCGCCTCATTGTTTCAATCAGCACCGAAAGATGCAGCTCACCGCGCCCCGATACTTTGAATTTATCCGGGCTTTCTCCCGGCTCGACACGCAGCGCTACATTGTGCAAAAGCTCTCGCTCCAGCCTCTCCTTAATATTTCGGCTGGTGACAAACTTCCCATCCTGCCCGGCAAACGGCGAATCGTTCACCTGAAATGTCATCGACACTGTTGGCTCATCAACCGTAAGGCGAGGCAGAGCTTCAACCTGATCAACAGCACACAGCGTGTCGGATATATTTAATGCATCAATACCCGTTACGCAGACGATATCGCCAGCGGAGGCGGTGTCGACATTAATTCTCTCGACACCAAGATGGCCCAATATTTCTAGTATCTTGCCCTGGCGTCGGTTGCCCTCGGCATCCACGACAACAACTGGCATGTTCTTATTGGCTACGCCGCGAGTGATACGGCCAACACCGATAACACCAACATAGGTCGAGTAATCGAGAGCACTTATCTGCATTTGCAGCGGGCCATCAATATCTACCGCCGGCGGGCTTACCTGCTCGAGTATTAGCTCCAGCAACGGCGTCATGTCTTCGGACATATCGTCCTGATCTAAACCGGCAACGCCATTGAGCGCCGAAGCATAAACGACTGGAAAATCGAGCTGCTCGTCGGTCGCGCCCAGTCTGTCAAAAAGATCAAAAACCTGATCCATAACCCAGTCCGGGCGTGCGCCGGGGCGATCGATCTTGTTAATGACAACAATTGGGTTTAGGCCGCGCGCAAAAGCTTTTTGGGTAACAAAGCGGGTTTGTGGCATGGGGCCGTCGACCGCATCGACGAGCAGGAGAACGCTATCGACCATCGATAACACGCGCTCAACTTCGCCACCAAAATCCGCGTGTCCTGGTGTGTCCACGATATTGATCCGGTGATCCTGCCAGTTAATCGCAGTGTTTTTGGCCAGGATTGTAATGCCCCTCTCCTTTTCCTGGTCATTAGAGTCCATGATTCTTTCTGTGCCAGCGTCACGTCGGTCCAAAGTGCCCGACTGCTCCAGCAACTTGTCGACCAGGGTTGTTTTACCGTGGTCAACGTGTGCAATGATCGCGATATTGCGCAAGTTATCAGTGTTCAAGTTCACTCCGGGACAGAAATTACGGGGCCGTAGCAGGGATGGCTGGCATGAAAAGCGGCGCGATTATAACCAATGCCGGAGCGCAAAAAAGGCGTGAAAAGTGATAGATTTGTCGCTCTATGCGACCTGTGCAGCAAGCCAAACTTTGAGGATTCGCGCGAACTGGCGGGGGCTGTCCTCTTGCAGAACGTATCCGCCCTTCATATTGACCTGTCGCTGTTGGGGGAAAGTCTCGGCAATCAGGTCATAACTATTTTGATACTCCAGCGTTTTCATAGAGCTGCGTATCCAGAGCTTTGGCAGATCACTCGCCCTCATCCAGTTGGAGTACTCAGCCACAATACGCTGCGCCTCTTCCGGCACTCCCCAACAGGGTAAATCTCTAATCCAGTTGCCCACCGTCACTGGTGCCTCGGCGTCATCATATAAACGCTGGGAGTAGGCGGAGAGCTCACGTTGACTCAAAGGCTTGTAGAAAAAAGAGGAGATAATTTCTTCCAGCAGATCAGGACTCTCCAGCATGTAAGCCAGGGTTTCAGGGGTTCGCAGCTGCTCTAGATCGGCACCGCCAACCAGGCGAGAGGTGTCTGCAAATATACCGTGCGTATAGGCAATCGCTTTGACTTTTTGCTTGTTTTTAAACGCCCAGTCGCAGGCCAACAGACTACCGATTCCATGGCCCACTAATGTCACATCACTGTCAACATCAAGTGCGCGCAGGAAGCCATCAAATAGAAAACGCTGTTGTTGTATATGTGTATTGCAGCCAGCTATTCCATTTAGCGAGTCTGAGGCTCCAAAGCCGGGTAAATCGATCGCGATACAACGGCCGTACTTTGAAAGTGCGGGAATGATATGCCGCCACATGCGAGAGGACAGGTAATTGCCATGCACAAAAACGATCGGACTGCCCTGACCAAGCGTCGAATAAGCCAGCTCATGACCCGCGACCGAGACACGCAATTTGCTGAGACGTAAAGCCGAATCACCCTCTGCAGAGGGTCCCGATTCCTTATCATTAAAAGAAACAACCTGACCCAACGCGAGCTCCCTTGGCTAAATCAGATAGTCTGCCTCAACTGTGCGGCAGCAAATTTACGAAAGCTGAATGTTATTCACTTTTAGGAACAACGTCCACTGAAACCCACCGCACTAGAACTCAGGCAGCGACGATGCTGCGGCAGGAGCCGCTTATTATACGTTGGAAAACAGAGCTAGAAGAAAAAAGAGCGTTACTGCGAAGATAGCCAATCAGATATGGCGTCGGCAAAACCCTGCGGATTATCCTCCGTGAGAAGGAAGTTACCCGGGATTTCCACCGTCGTCTGATTCACGAATGATTGCGCCAACGCATCCCAGCCAGGCGTCACAATTTTATTGTCAGCGGGACGAATCCAGAGCTTGGGGACCTTAGAATACTTCATCCATGAGGTATAACAGGCTACAAATGGACTGCTCTCAATAATCTCGCCCGGTAGCGGCGCGAAAGATAGCCAGCGTTGAATAGGTCGCCGCGACTCACCGGGCTCCTGATAACGCTCGTTGTAATGTTTCATCTCCACAGGATCCAGACTGCGATCAATCCCCAGCATCGCGAGACCTTCGAACAGATCGGGAGAATCGAGTACAAAGTCCTGCAACTCTGTCACCGGAACTTCACCGCTCAAATTGTCACCACGCTGCACTGCGATACCACTGGTATAAACGCCGCCATAATGCACCAGCGCTTTAACGCGACTCTGATTGCGATAAGCCCAATCGCAGCCAAACATGCTGCCAAAGTCCTGCAGCACCAACGTTACCTGTCCGTCGGGAACGAGAACATCGAGAAGCTCGTCGAGATAATCGCACTGCTGGCGATAATGATAGCTATCGGGGCCGCTGTTGCGCTGGGCATCGGTGCCGCCCATGCCAAGAAAGTCCGGTGCAATGCAGCGCCCGAAACGAGAGATAGTGGGGATAATATTGCGCCAGGTATAGGCGTGGGTAAAAGCGCCGTGCAGAAACACAATCGGCTCGCCCTGGCCCATTTCACAATAAGCAGCCGTCAGACCGTCCGCTAGCGTCAGGCTTTTGCTCGGCAACGGCTCGACGCTTAGGGGTAGTTCAGAACCCGAAACCGGCGAGACCTTTCCTTGTTTAAAGTGGTTGATGTCGACGACACCACCCGATCCACGCGAAGACACCGCTAACCCCTGTGTTTATGCCGCTAGCTGTTTATGCCAGCAGCTTATTAGAAGGATGGTTAAGTTATCCAGCACCAACGTTATCCAAAACCAACTTCACAAATTGGGTTAGCAATCACTAACACAATTTGTACGGCAGCTGACCATTATGCCAATCTGGAAAATACGCTTTTTATATTTCTTTTTCAATAGCTTAATTGATAAAGTCGCACCAACAACTTACACTTTAACCAAATGGTAACAATTCTAACGAGTAAGCTGAGTTTTATCGCGTTATTGGTGGCCGGGCTGAGGCACAGCGATCATCCCAGTTTTATTCGACCTATACTTTTTCTCGTTGCAATTGGGCTATTTTCTGCTACTGATTAGGCACTCATCACCGTAACAAACCCTGGATACAGACCCTGAGCATAACACTATTATGTCGAGCACGAATCCTGTCTGGAATAGAAACTGGACCTTTGTTATGGCCACAGCAGGCGCGGCTGTTGGCCTCGGGAATATCTGGAAATTCCCCTATATTGCAGGCGAAAACGGGGGCGGTGCATTCGTGTTGATGTATCTGGTTTGTATTCTGCTATTCGGGATACCCGTTATGATTGCTGAAGTTATGCTCGGCAAACAGGGGCGCGATAATCCAATACATGCCATGCTCAAACATAGTCGCGCTGTCGGCTCCGGGAAGTTTTGGTCGATAATCGGCATCGCTGGCGTCGCAGCGGGCGCCATGATTCTTATGTATTACAGTGTCGTCGCAGGTTGGGCGCTGGACTATGTATTACAAAGCGCGAACGGCAGCTATATGAATAAGCCAGCTGATCAGATCGCAGCAGGATTTGGAATTCTGTACGATGATAAAGAGCGGCAGCTAATCTGGCACAGTATTTTTATCGTAATCACCGGCGCAATCGTTGCGCTGGGCGTGACCAGAGGTATCGGTAAAGCCGTTGACGTGCTGATGCCGATTCTTTTCGTACTTCTGCTCTGCCTCCTCTTCTATGCCTACAGGAATGGCGACTTTGGCGCCGGGCTAAAATTTCTATTCAACGCTGACTTTAGCAAGCTAACGGCGGAGGCGGCGTTGATTGCAATGGGGCACGCTTTTTTCACGCTCAGTCTCGGTATGGGGACGGTAATGGTATACGGCTCCTATATGCCCGAGAGTGCGTCGGTACCAAGAGCGGTTTTGACGGTAGCTTTTCTGGATACGCTGATTGCGCTTGTTGCCGGCATGACCATATTTCCCATTGTTTTTGCCAGCGGCCTCGTGCCAGGCGCAGGGCCAGGACTGCTGTTTGAAACGCTACCAACTGCCTTCGCCGGCATGTGGCAAGGCAACTGGGTCGGTACAGCCTTTTTTGTACTCGTTGCAATAGCCGCACTCAGTTCGGCAATTTCACTCATAGAGCCCGGAATCGCCTGGCTGGAGAAGCTTGGTGTGAAACGAGTAGTCGCCACTGCAGGGCTAGCATTGCTCTGCTGGGCGGGCGGTGTTGCCAGTACTTATTCAGGGGCGGTATTTGATTCGCTGGACTACTTAACATCTAACATAATGTTACCGTTGGGCGGGCTTCTAATCGCTATATTTGTAGGCTGGGTCTATGGATATACCAAAACCAGAAAAGCGATGCCGCAGGTGCCAACTCTAGTATTCAACTTGCTATTTGTCACAATAAGATTTATCGCACCAATCGGGGTAGCAATCGTTTTTGTGAATGGGTTGCTTGGCTAAGCTTCAACCCTCAATGCCGCAGTGCGACAGCCAGGCGTTCAATGCGGCAAAGCGGTGCCTCTCGGTCCGTGTAATCCAGTAAAGCTGCCTCCGCATAGGCTCATCACCGAATTGCAATTCGCACAGTCTTCCCGAAGCCAACGCATCCGCCACCGTAGTTCTCGACAAAAAACCCAGACACTGGTCCTGCTCTACCGCTCGCTTAATAGCTTCGGTGTGCTCTAACTCCAAAAATACTCGTATATTGGCGCTTTGACCGGCCATCGCCTGATCAAAAGCCTGCCTCGTCCCGGAACCCGGCTCCCGCAGTATCCACTCAACGTTAGAGAGATCGTCGGCGTCTAGTCTTCTTTTTTTCGCCAGAGGGTGATCGGGGGCGCAAAAAACTACAAGCTCGTCACGCTGCCAGGATCTAACAAAAAGTTCGTGGTGTTTATATTCACCCTCCAGAAAACCGATATCGAGTTCAAAATTGAGAACCTGTTGAGCGATCTCGGTTGTGTTTGCAACGTGAAGCTCAATATCAATCGCAGAAAACTGTCGCTTAAATGCCGAGACTAGCGGAACCATCAGGTAATTGCCTATGGTCATTGTGGCTCCGACACGAAGAGTGCCACTCAAACGCTGGTCCAGTAAAACACTTTCGACCTCTTCGGCCTGACTTAACAGCGCCTCAGCATAGGGCCTGAGAACACGCCCCAACATATTCAACTGCAGCCGCTTTCCCACGCGATCAAACAGGGGCGCGTCGTAGCGCTGCTCGAGATCTTTTAACGCCCCGCTAGCCGCCGACTGTGACATCGAAAGCTCCTCGGCTGCACGACTGATATTCTGGTGACGCGCGGTCGCCAGAAAAACTTCAATTTGTCGCAGGCTATATTTCATGGAATGAACCTGATCAGTCGGCGCATTGATAGTTGGGCTTTACCTGACTTTACACAGCGCCAAGGCCAAAGCAGGAACTAAACCAAATCGCGACGCTCTTAGTAAGCGTTAATGCAATACAAGCAATCAAACGTTGCGTGTGATGCACTCCGATTATCTCGCATGGCTGCCATAGCAGCCGTTTCAAACCACGCTCATAAGGCTGATGGCCTTCCGAACACCATCACCCGTGGTTTAGGCCAGCTCTTACGCTGGCCTTTTTTTATTTCCTAAACCGACAGATGCAGAGTATTTTGGCATATTTAATCGGTTTTTCCAATATTAAATATCATTATTATCTGTTTTACATATAACTGACTTGCTCCTATGCTTCTCCCAATCAGCAATACCCGCCAGGAGCACAAGTCATGTCCAACCTCATGCAAGAAAAGGTTACCGATGTCCATCACTGGAACGACAGTCTGTTCAGTTTTAGAACAACGAGAGACCCAGGCTTCAAATTCAAAAACGGGCATTTTGTGATGATCGGGCTGGAACAGGAAAATCGGCCGCTGCTGCGCGCCTACAGCATCGCCAGTGCCAACTATGAGGAAGAGCTCGAGTTCTTCAGCATCAAAGTACCCGACGGCCCGCTAACGTCAAAACTACAGAATCTGGCGGTAGGCGATTCCGTTCTGGTTAGCAAGAAGCCTACAGGCACCCTGATCACTGACAATATGCTTCCGGGAAAACGGCTTTGGCTCATTAGCACGGGCACAGGGCTCGCGCCATTTATGAGCATCATCAAGGATCTCGAAGTTTACGACCAGTTTGATCAAATCGTTTTGACCCACGGCGTGCGGACGGTGTCGGAACTAGCCTATGCTGACTACATCGAAAAGGAGCTACCCGGCAATGAGTACTTCGGCGAAGTCGTCCGCGAGAAGCTGCTCTACTACCCTACGGTAACCCGCGAACCCTTCCGCAATAACGGTCGACTGACTGACCTGATGACATCTGGCAAGCTCTTCCACGACCTTGGCCTGCCAAAGCCAGATCCAGAGCAGGACCGGTTTATGATCTGCGGAAGCCCTAGCATGCTCAAGGATACTTGTAAGATACTGGACGAGAGGGGGTTTACTGAGGCGAAGAATGGCCGGCCAGGACACTATGTCATCGAGAGAGCTTTCGTCGAAAGTTAGTCATCGCGCTTATATCCATTACAGATCCAAGATAACTGTTTGCTTGTATTGATCTGGCAGTCAAAGCTGTCGCCGCTAACGTATAATTCCGCGCTTCTCTCATTCACTGGAGAAATTTTTTGAGCAGTCGCGAAACCACCAGTGCCTACCAACTAGACTACCCTTTCGAAATGAACTGGGCTCCCGAACCCGGGGAGCCCTTCGAAGTACACCCCAATATTTTTTGGTTAAACATGCCTCTGCCGTTTACTCTGGGCAGAATAAATCTATGGCTTCTTCGCGACGCTACCGGCGGTACTGAAACCTGGACCATTGTCGATACGGGCATGTATGGCGACATTGGGAAAGCAACCTGGAATCAGGTTTTTGAGAATTTCCTAAAACCGGAACAGGTCGAGAGAATCATCGTCACCCACTTCCACCCAGACCATCTGGGGCTTGCAGAGTGGCTCAGCGCAAAGTGTGACGCACCGGTTTTGATCAGTCGCGGCGAATTTGCAATGTACGACGATATACGCGGTCGCGATGCGGAGACCCTAAAACCAATTGTCGAAAACTTTGTGGACTCAATCGGTGGAAACGCAGAACAGAAAGATGCTTGCCTGATGATGGGCACGCCCATGCAAAATAAATCGCTGCCCAAGGAGCGATGCATCTTCATCGATCAGTCTTTTAAGATTCGCATCGGTGAAATCGACTGGGAAGTCGTTGCTGGCAATGGCCACTCTCCAGAGCATATGTGCTTGTATGCCAAAGCAGAAAAAATCTTTATTTCAGGCGATCAAGCGATTCCTCGGATTTCTTCTAATGTAAGCCTGTTTTATGACAGCGTCAGCGAAAACCCCATGAAGGACTGGCTGGAGTCATGCGAGCGTCTGCGTGATGAAGTTTCTGAAGATGTTCTGGTTCTTCCCGCGCATCAGGAGCCCTTTATCGGCTTGTCCAAACGCATGCAAAAATTGATCGACGGTCACAGCAGACAGCTAGAACTTGTCGATCAAGGCATCCACTCAGATGAATACGCCGGCAAAAACGCTGTTGAATGCAGCAAAATACTGTTTCCGCGCAAACTCGAAAAGTTCGACAGCCTGATGGCCGTCGGCGAGACGCTGGCGAATTTACGCTTTCTTGAGCGAAACGACCGCATCATTGCCAGAGTTGATGAACATGGCGTCATACGCTTCTATCCCAAGCACTAGACCCGGTTTTTTCTTCCAGTCTAACAAACAAACCTGGCTGACAAGCAACATCGTGTCCTAAGGACGTCACT
This sequence comes from uncultured Pseudomonadales bacterium, assembly GCA_964504585.1. GTDB lineage: Bacteria > Pseudomonadota > Gammaproteobacteria > Pseudomonadales > UBA7434 > UBA7434. Next base: position 43,297 of record CAZDEW010000017.1, read on the forward strand.
GCATGCCCAAGTTCTTTATTATCTTCGCGATAGTTAACTGTCTGACTTCCGTTGCAATGGGCGCTTTTGGAGCGCACGCATTGCGAGGATCACTGGACGAGTCGTCAATGCGCGCCTTCGAAGTGAGCGTGAACTACCAAATGACCCATGGCCTTGCGCTACTTCTAATCGTCGCGCTGATCATTGTATGGAACGATAGCAAACTACTTCTTGCATCTGGCAGTCTAATGGCCGCAGGCCTACTGCTGTTCTGTGGGTCGCTATACGCACTGTCTCTGACACAGGTGCGACAGCTGGGACCGCTGCCCGTCGGCATCATTACACCGATTGGTGGCGTTTGCTTCATCGCCGGCTGGTTTATACTCTTGCTTGCAGCAATTCGTTACAAACTGTGAAAGACCGCGCCACCGCATTGAAAAAACAGCCGCCACACACCTGTCACACGCACCCCGCTTGAAATGCAAGATCCTTTAGAAAACGATAGCGGCGCAATGGCGCATAAACGCGAAATTCGCAGCTATGTCGTTAGAAGCGCCCGGATGACTGAAGCGCAGCAAGCGGCGTATGATCAACACGTCGAGAAATGGGGCGTACGGGAAACCCCGAACATCATCAGCAGCCAAACTGCTTTCGACAATGAGAACCCCATTCATCTAGAGATTGGTTTCGGGATGGGGGACTCGCTGGCGACAATGGCCGAGCACAAGCCCGACGTGAACTTTATTGGTATCGAAGTACATCCTCCGGGCATAGGCCGCCTGCTAGCGCTAGTTGAAAAAAAGTCGCTTCGCAATGTGCGTGTCATTCAGGGCGATGCAGTACGCTTGTTGAAAGCGCGCTTTGCGGACAGTTCTCTTGAGCGAGTTAATATTTTCTTTCCTGACCCTTGGCACAAAAAACGTCACCACAAGCGCAGACTAATCCAGGCCAATTTTGTAGAGCTGCTAAGAAAGAAACTAAAGGGTCGCGGTGTCCTACATGTTGCCACGGACTGGAAACCTTACGCTGAACACGTGATGGAAGTCATGGCTGCGAGCGATAGATGGCAGACAATGAATCCGGCGAGCCCGATTGCAGATAGAGAATCACTCGGTCGACCGGAGACAAAGTTTGAGCGCAGAGGCCTAAAGCTTGGTCACGAAATTGTTGATCTCGCCTACCAGACGCTGGATAGTGAAGAAGCCGTGCCCACCTAGAAGCGCGAGAGTATTTCATCGATAAATCTGAACCCCAACGGCGTCAGACTCACGTGAGCTTCGGATTGGGTAAGCAGCGCGCTTACCTCAAGCTCATCAATAGTTTTCTGGATACTTTCAAACTGAATTCCGGTTCGACGCTCAAACGCGCTCTTGGTAAAGCCATCGTTCAAACGCAGCGCGTTCATCAGAAATTCCAGTGCAAGCTCCTCAGCCGGAACAGACTGCTCTCCCGCCAAGAAATCTTCTGAGCTCATATAATCCTTCGGCGTACGGGTCTTCCAGCGTCTAAACACCGAGTCAGAGCCAGTGATTTTTCCATGCGCACCAGCTCCGATAGCGAGGTAATCACCGAAGCCCCAGTAGTTTAAGTTGTGCAGACACCTTGTATCGTCGAGCGCAAACGCCGACACTTCATATTGCTCATAGCCGTTTTTGGCGAGCAACTCAAAACCGCCCGACTCAATGTCAGCGAGAGTCCGGTCTTGTGGGATAAGCGGAGGCTTAGAGTAAAAGGCAGTATTCTTTTCGATGGTTAGCTGGTACCAGGAGAGATGCTCAGGGCGCATATCGACTGCTGACTGCAGATCCGTCATAGCCTCTGCAACAGACTGATCCGGCAAGCCATGCATGATGTCGAGGTTTATGTTCTGAAAGCCGGCTTCACGAGCCATAGCAAATGCCCGGCGCACATCATCGCTGTTATGGATTCGACCGAGTTTAAGCAAAGAAGCATCGTTAAAACTCTGCACACCCATAGAAAGGCGATTGATACCTGCCTGACGATAGCCGCGGAAGAATCCCGAGTCAGCTGTACCGGGATTGGCTTCGAGTGTTATCTCCGCATCGGCGTGAAGATCAAGCTTGCGCCTGATGTCGTACAGCAACTCGTCGTAGAAATCAGGATCACACAGACTCGGTGTGCCACCACCAATAAAGATAGACTGCACCTCGGGTTTGTCACAATCATTGTTGGCAGCTCTCAGTGTCTGCCAACGCACTACCTCCACGCCCAGATCCCTGCGTAGACAATCAAGATAAGTCGCCTGTAGCTCCGTCGACAAGGACTGACCACGCCCTGATGAGGCATTCACTTCGTGCGAGTTGAAGTCACAGTAAGGACACTTCTTTACGCACCAGGGGATGTGAATATAGAGCCCGACCGGCATTGGTTGGTCAATCATTTAGCAAGGCCGTTTAAAAAATTTTATATGCAGTGCTTTATAACTTAATGAGAATTTGCGCCGGCCTTCTTCGCGGGCTCAAAATTTTCACGAAACCAGCAGCCTGATCGCGATAGTGATATGATTCCTGCGCTATCGTTTATTGCCTTGCAGACCTGAACTAAATGCCCAGCAACTACAGACCGCCGCTGATCTTGCACCACTACGCCTTATCGCCGTATGCGGAAAAAATTCGGTCTATATTTGGCCACACAAAGATGGAGTGGCTATCACTGCACTCTCCGGCTCAGCCCCCAAGGCCGAATCTGGATCCGCTAACCGGTGGTTACCGGCGCATTCCGGTTTTACAGATAGGCGGCGATATCTTCTGCGATACCAGGATCATTGTCGACGAGATCGTTGAGCTTAGCCAGAACCCCGCCCTCGACCGGGAAAACCTGAGCCCTGAGCTTCTGGATTTACAACGCCGCGCAGAACAGACAGTATTCTTCGCCGTGGTTAATAGCCAGAGTCCAGCAAAAACCATTGCAACCTTAGCGCGGCTACAAGGTCCTGTCGAGACATTTCGTTTTTTGAAAGATCGCATTGGCGTCGCCAAGACCGCCAAGATATCCATGCCTTCGCGCAAATCCTCCAAGCAGATACTGGACGCTTTTTTTCACGACGTCGATCAGCGGCTCGTGGGTCGATCTTTTTTAGACGGTGACAGCCCCTGTCTGGCAGATTTTTCTGTTTATCATCCGCTCTGGATGTATGTCTCTGCTGGCGGTATGAAGCTTCCAAATAACTTGCGTGGCTTAAACGACTGGATGGTGCTAATGGAATCTATAGGGCACGGGAACGTCCTCCAGATCGATAAGCAAACGGCGTTTTTCGAAGCGACGGCTGAGCCCAGAGAATTACCAGACTCAGAGTCAGGCGCCGCACTTGGGAAAGCCGTGCGGATCGCGCCCAATGATTATGCACGTGATCACGTGGAAGGCACGCTAGTCGCGCAGACAAAGTCACGCAGCATTCTTAGAAGGAATACCGAAGAGTTCGGCACCTTACACGTTCATTTTCCGCGCGAAGGTTATGTCATTGAATAATGATCACAAGCACGCCGATCCACAGTTAGTAGCCGAAGGATAACTCAGAGAAAATAACATGATGTATCGAACTTATAAGCGAACATTTCTGCTTACATGCAGCGCAGCATTGCTTGCCGGTAGCGTTTCCGCCAACGCTCAGATTAAGCCCTATATTGCTGCGGAAGTTGGCATGGCTTACTGGGATGTTAATTTCCTCGACGATGATATTGGTCTCTCCTACGCCGTCGGCTTAGGACTCCGCTTTGGATCCAACGTTGCACTCGAGGCTGGCTATCAGAACTTTGGAACCATGAACTTTATATCAGGGGACACGGAAGGCGAATTGGAAGCCGAGTCCGCATCGCTAACGGCAAGGTTTGAGCTTCCTATTGGCGACAAAGTCAAACCCTATGTCTTTGCTGGCGTAGAAACTATGGAATATACCGAGCAAAACGACGGCGATGAAGACATTTATGATCGCAATGAAGATGCCGATGCTACCTTCGGTCTGGGGCTGTCGATTGCTCAGGACGAACAATCTGCCATCCGCATTACGTTAGCCTCTCACGGGGAAGGAGATATTATCCGACTGTCTGCTGGTGGCACACTGGACTTTTAGGCGCAGCCATAACGAGAAACCGTTACAGGTGCTACAGCTTTTATATTCGGGTCTTGTGTGAGGACGATTGCTATAGCTTGCTTGTGTTGCCGCTTACTGGTAAAGAAAAGCCTAAGCGAACAGTGAATCAGGGTTTTCAGTAATCGCTTTAAGGTTGTCCGTTACTTTTTTTATTATGTCGCTCTTGAGCAACACTTTTTTGGCGGTATATTGGTGCGAAGGCAAAGCCAACAGCTGCGTTGTGACAGCAGCA
>CAZDEW010000018.1:0-44471 GCA_964504585.1 uncultured Pseudomonadales bacterium
TGCAGGGAAGCCGCGAGGCCCTGTTTGCCGCAGCGCAGTTTATTGTTGATGCCGCGGGCGAGGAAAACCCTGCGGTGTTATTGCCCTCTCCGTTTTACCAAATCTATGAAGGCGCTGCGCTAATGGCTGGCGCTGAGCCGGTTTACTTGCCACTGTGCAAGGAAAACGGCTTTGCCATTGACTTTCAGAGCCTGGATCCGGAATTGCTGGATCGTTGTGCCATGGTCTTTCTCTGTAACCCCTCTAATCCTACCGGGGTGAGCGTCAGCGAAGCGGATTACCTGCAGCTTCTGGCGCTGGCAGAGAAGCACAACTTCGTTATTGCCAGCGATGAATGTTACTCGGAGATTTACCCGTTAGAGCAGGCACCACTGCCTGGTCTGGTTCAGGTAGCTTTCAAGTTTGCCGCTGATCGAGGGGGAAGCGATGATCCCCTAAAGCGAGTGCTCGTCTTTAACAGCCTATCCAAACGCTCTAATCTGGCCGGCCTGCGCTCAGGCTTTGTAGCCGGGGGGCGGCAGTTGATGTCCAGTTTTCTCAAGTATCGCACCTACCATGGTTCTGCAATGCCGTTGCATCATCAGGCCGCGAGTATCGCAGCGTGGCAAGATGAAAGCCATGTTGTAGAAAACCGTGAGCACTACCGACGCAAGCTCTCGCAGGCTGTGGCGCGGCTGGAGTCCGTGCCGGGCCTCGATGTTCGGTATCCGGAGGGTGGGTTCTGCCTGTGGCTGGGAGTGAGCGGCTGCGATCAGCAGTTCGCAAAGGGGCTTTTTGAAGCCTGCAATGTTCGGGTTTTGCCGGGTAGTTTTCTGGCGCGCGAGGTCGCTGGGTTCAACGCTGGACACGGCTTTGTGCGACTAGCGATGGTGCACGAGGAAGCGCTCTGTAACGAGGCCGTTGATCGACTGGTGGATTTTACTGGATCACGTTAAAAACCCGTTATTTTGCGCTGTGAGCGGCTTTTATTTGAGCAGCGCATCGTGTACATTGCGCTCCCTTTGTTAGCTCCGGTCCCAGTTAGATGGCTTTGATTGTTCAGAAATATGGCGGCACTTCAGTCGGCTCAACCGAGCGGATTAGCGCTGTCGCCGATCGCGTTAAGCGCTTTGTGGATGCGGGCGAGCAAGTGGTCGTCGTTGTCTCCGCCATGAGTGGCGAGACCAACCGTCTGGTAGCGCTCGCCAATGAGCTTTGCGACGAACCCAGCCCCCGTGAGAACGATGTCCTGCTGTCGACTGGCGAGCAGGTCACTATTGCCCTGTTATCCATGGCCTTACATCAACGCGGTCTGGCGGCCAGATCCTATACCGGTGGCCAGATCAGGATCCTGACCGACAATTCGCACAGCAAGGCAAGGATCCGCGAAATCGACGATGCACCCATTATGAATTTTCTGGCACAGGGTGGCGTTGCCGTGGTCGCCGGATTTCAGGGAGTAGATGAACAAGGCAATATCACGACGTTGGGTCGCGGAGGCTCGGATACAACAGCCGTTGCCGTCGCTGCAGCCCTTAAGGCCGATGAGTGCCAAATCTATACTGACGTCGATGGTGTCTATACCACCGACCCCAGAGTTGTACCCGAGGCGCGCCGTCTGGACAAGATTACCTTTGAAGAAATGTTAGAGATGTCCAGTCTCGGTTCAAAAGTTTTGCAAATTCGTGCGGTAGAGTTCGCGGGGAAGTACAAAGTGCCCCTGCGCGTGTTATCCAGTTTTGAAGAGGGGAGTGGTACCTTGATTACAGTTGACGATGCAGCGAATGATATGGAAGCGCCACTGGTTGCAGGAATCGCTTTTAATCGGGACGAAGCGCGAGTCGTTGTGCGCGGTGTGCCGGATACACCAGGTGTCGCGCACAAGGTTATCGGCCCTGTCAGCGATGCCAATATTGAGGTCGATGTTATCGTGCAAAACCTCGCGGCGGATGGCACCACCGATTTAACGTTTACTGTCAATCGCAGCGAGCTACCTAAAGCTGCTCGCATTGCGCAAGAGGTTGCCGATAGATTGCAGGCCAGAGAAGTCGCAACTGACGATGCGATCTGCAAGGTCTCGCTGGTCGGCGTCGGAATGCGCAGTCACGCGGGAATCGCCAGTAAAATGTTTGCGGCTCTGGCAGAAGTCGGCGTTAACATTGAACTGATTACGACTTCCGAGATCAAAATCTCGGTAATCGTCGAAGACAAGTTTATGGAATTGGCTGTCAGGACTCTGCACGAAGCCTTCGACTTGGCGCAGGACGAGGATTAATGGTCGAGTTGCGCCCAGCCTGCGTTTTGTGAGGATTTAACCGCTCGCTGTCACGTTTGTGTAATAATACGCGAATGGAAGCTAAAGAAACCGGGTTTTCCAAGTAGACCTATCGGTCAGATTGCTGTTTAATGCAGGTGTTGGTGCTTTAGCCAACAGTTGTGCACAAATAGGCGGGCGTAAAAAGAACCCGAAAATGCCTTTTATAACAAGACATTACAAATAAGACCACAAAAGCTCTGCATAATTAGAGATGGCGTTACTGAATGTGTACCTGAGGCGTGAGAAAGACGCGCTCCGTAGTATGGGGATCATAGGGTAACCAATAGCAAGGATTCACGAGGTTTTCTGGATATGAGGCGGGAGAGAGCCGCATCGCAGTAAACCAATAATTGGAGATGAAGCAATGCTTATTTTGACTCGCCGTATTGGCGAAACGCTAATGGTTGGTGACGACGTTACTGTTACCGTTCTCGGTGTTAAAGGCAACCAGGTTCGTCTGGGCGTCAACGCACCAAAAGAAATCGCGGTTCATCGCGAAGAAATCTATCACCGTATCCAGCAGGAAAAAGCTGCTAAAACGGGCGCTGTCAGCTCGGATATGAACTACTAGCAGCGCCGGCTAAGAAGCCGCGCTATTGCTGGAAACTTTCCCCAAATATCTGTTGGAAAAACCCTTTTGTTTTGGGTATTCTGCGCAGCCTTCACGGTATGTGCAGAGCCAACCTGTGAAGGTGTTTTTTTGATTCTAAGCTAATATAAAGCAAGTGTCAGAAAGAGAGTTGGCGGTGGCTGGCTCGAGGTAAGAGAGAGCGTAGGCGCGCCATACTAACTACAGAGTATAGGGTTCGAACTAAAGACAGAACAGTTTTAACAGGAGAGTTGGCCGAGTGGCTGACTCGAGGTAAGAGAGAGCGACGCGAAGCGTCGATAACGCGCGTCAGCTCTCGAAGAGAGCGTAGGCGCGCCATACTAACTACAGAGTATAGGGTTCGAACTAAAGACAGAACAGTTTTAACAGGAGAGTTGGCCGAGTGGCTGAAGGCGCGCCCCTGCTAAGGGCGTATACGTTAATAGCGTATCGAGGGTTCGAATCCCTCACTCTCCGCCATAAAAAAAAGACCGCCCAATGGGCGGTCTTTTTTTTATGGCGGAGAGTGAGGATTTGGTTCGAACCCTCCGTTCGACAAAAAATCACCACAGTGATTTTTTGGACGTGTGAGCGAAGCGAGCGCGCCCGTAGGGTAAAGAAACGCCTTAGCGTTTCTGCATCCATCCCTCACAGTGACACTTGCGTGATGTTTATCTAGGGTCTCGCCCATCGGGCGGGGTTTTTTTTTATGGCGGAGAGTGAGGATTTGGTTCGAAAAATCGCATGCGATTTTTACCCAGCGGCATCGAAACAGCCTGAGAAAGCGAAGCCTCGAACGATCCTCGAAAATGCGCCTAAAGATGCAGGGCGCCGCAAAATAAGCTCAAATCAGATCATAAAATAACCATATGAGCGATTAGTAATAGACGGGCGTCTTAGGCTTTGCTCTAATGAAGATCCCCCACCGTCTGGCGAACATTCGCCAACCCCTGAAGACGGAATATCCCTGGAATTTATCTTGTCGATAGATTTTGGGGGTAACTATGTCCAAACTACTTTTTCTTCGTATCCTAGCTGCAAAGGCGGCTCTCTCGGTTTTCTTTCTTTTTGCTCTTTCAGCGCAAGCGGCAGTTGTGACCTTTAGCGACTTTCAGCATGTTGGCAGCGACGCCGTCGATTACATCGTTTCGATCGAAGACGATGAGGAAGCCGGTGTAACTGCGGGTAGTTTCAGAGTCAGTTATCAGGTGGCTCCAGCTAGTCCAAACACGGTCGGCAAGCTAACAGGCTTATTCATTGATTTTGGAGAAATTAATGACGCGCCGATATCTTTTACGCTGGCTGATCTTAATTTTTCTAATGAAGTCTCTGATGACGCAAGTTGTGGTCAGGGCTTTAATACCGACTCGCTCAATACGGGTGGCGGCTGCAACACGCAGCTTCAGTTAGGCGCTGGCGCCGGTGACTATCAGGGGCATCAATTCGACGTTGCGATTGCCTGGCGCTCCAATGACCTGAGCGGCTTCGGGCTCAGCAGTTTTGAGATAGCCACACTTGGCTTTGATTTGCAGGATATTTCCGCGGTCGCTTTGCGTGGTCAGGACACCTCGGGTCTGGAAGGGAGTGCAAAAGATTTTGCTACGCCGTCACCGGTTCCGCTGCCACCCGCTGCGGGACTATTCTTGCTGTCGACCGCCGGATTGGTTTCTCTGAGATTTACTAAGATTACAAAGATGCACAGAGCGGGTTAGAGGATCCGTCGTACACATACTATCGCATGGTTATAGTAGCGTATGGAGCTAGAGTGCTAAGTACGCGTGATGCGATAACCACAAAGTAATGTAGAATAAAAAATAGAGAGATGTCGAATTTGAATGTAACTCCAGGTTTGGAGCTTCCGACATTTTCAATAATAAGTTGTAGGTTCGCTAAGTCACATGGAGCCCAAAAAGACGTGTTAGAAATGAACCGGCCCCTGAAAGCTGCGCCCCTGATTGAACCAGAAAAAAGCACGCGTTGGTGTCGGTAACGTTACAACAATCGCCTCACTGAGCTCACGCTCTTCCAGTCTTGCTCCATCTGGCAATACCAGCTGTTCATCAACGCTGGAATCGCCGACCACCTCGACAAACGCTTCGCCATTTAAATGCATAACACTCATCGTGCGACCCGCGCGAAAGCCGATAACATGCGCTTTGTCTACGGTAGCCTCTGCCGGTGCATCAGTTTGTTCCGGGAACTGGAAGTCCAGCGGTGTGGCGACGTGAGCGAAGGGGTATCCATCAATGGTTTTGAAATTGACTGTGGAGGAGGTGGCCCCGGGCGAATACTGGAAGAGTGCTGCATCCATGCTCGCAGTACCGACAAGTACGGGTTCAAACTCATCCCCGCGTTGCAGATTTTTGAAATCTTGCAGTGAAACGGCATGCATACACATCCAAACCTTGCCGTTAGCCACTTCCCGCAGTTCCATGAATACATCCTGTGCACCGCCTGAGACCTGTGCGCCACCGTCGCGCAAGCTATTTTCCATTAGTTTTTCCAGAGATGCCATGGTTAGCGTATCCACTGAATATAGATGTTTCGGTTTTTATCGGGTGCGAATTTACGGCATCAATATCATGCCGTTTGCGGCGTTAACATCACCTTCTAACATGCGCCGGACGCGTGCTTCAATAGCGTCGGGGCCCTTGCTTTCCTCGATATTAATCCAGTTAAAGGCAGCTATCATAAAGTCGATCATGCTTTCCTGGACGCGCTTCATAAATCCACTTTCACCATAGCGTTCTCTCAATGCCATTAGTTGATCCGGTCCGGACCAATAAACTGGGCGGGGCCCAGGTAACAGCTTTGAAAGCCGATGATCTTTGTCTTCCCAGTGTGTCTGGCCAACTTGCCCGGAGTAAAGAATGTTGTCGCCCAATCGCTGGTGGATGTTTTCGAGAACTCCCCGATTTCCAGCGACGTCAAAAACAATCGATCTTAAGTTCGCATCAACAAGCTCAAGCTCATCGTAGCTGATCACCTGATCATAGCAACCGAGACTCGAAACAAAGTCTTTATTGCGACTGGACGTAAGACCAATCGCTTTGACCTGATGTGCATGGTTTTTCGTGAGTAAGTAACCAAACCCCATCGCCGTTTTGGATGACGCTGAGCTTACGATAACCTGGTCAGCATCGTCGAGAAAGCCATGATCTTCGCAAAAGCTTTCGAGCAGGTAGGAGGTCGCAAATAGCGGTCGGAACAAACTCATATTGTTCTCAAATTCCGGTGCGTACCCGGGCTCTTTGCGAACATAGCTATATTCATTGTAAAACGGAGCGACACCAGCTCTACACTCGGCGATGTCGGTAAATCCTCCCTTGTGTGTTTTCCCGGCATCGAGGACGATTTGCGAAGCGATAGGGAAAAAACCGTAAAGCCTTTCGCCCTCGGGTACCTGATCGTTGTTTGAGTGGACAACATCGCCAAAGCCCCAGCAGGGGATATGACCATAGCCTTCAGGGGCAGGGAATACATCTAGCCAGGGCATGAGCCCGCTTTGGCTTCCAATGACATACGATAATGAATTGGAGGTTAGCGCGACTTTGTCGACAGCAACGAGCACTTGTCCCGGTGCGAGACTTTCGGGTTGTATGTTGTCGGCTTGCGCGATTCTTGAACCTAGAAAATCATCGAGTTTGATATGGTGACTGAATGCTGTTGCTGTCATGTGAATACCTACACTTTAATCATTAGTTTGCCAAAATTCTTGCCGGCAAAAATCATTTTGAACGCTTCAGGAAAACTTTCTATACCGTCGAGAATGTGTTCTTCGAATTCCAGTTTTCCTGCGGCAAACCACTCTCCGAGTGCGCGTTCTGCCTCTGGAATACGTCGAAAATAGTCTTTCATGGTGTAGCCCTGCATCCGTAGAGAGTGGCTTACCAGTTGCATATAGTTTCTTGGGCCTACCGCTCCGTCCATATTTTCGTACTGGGAAATTGCGCCGCAGATTACCAGGCGGCCTTTGTATTTCATCTGATAGATTGCAGCGTCCAGGGTTTCCCCGCCGACGTTATCGAAGTAAATATCGATGCCGTCGGGGCAATGTGCTTGCAGCCCTTCTGCAACCGGCTGACGCTTATAGTCGATAGCCGCATCAACACCATAGCGCTCGGTGAGGAGTGAACATTTCTTTTCCCCGCCAGCAATACCTATCACGCGGGCACCGGCGATTTTCGCAACCTGACAGGCAATTGAACCGACAGCACCTGCCGCACCGGAGACGACAACGGTTTCGCCAGATTGGGGCTGACCAATATCCGTCATGCCGAAGTAGCCTGTAAAAGCTGGCCAACCCAGTCCACTCAAGTAGTGACTCAATGGTGCAGCCTTGGGATCGACAGCGCGCAGTAGAGACATGGGGCCTGCTACCGCTTCTGTTTGTACCCCGGTAAAGCCGGCGGCGAAGTCACCGACTGCGAATTTCTCGCTGCGGCTTTCTACGACTTCGCCTACGCCGAAAGCGCGCATAACATCGCCCTCGTTAATTGCTGGCATATACGATTTCTTAGCGGCTATCCAGCCCATCATTCCTGGATCAATTGAAATGTATTCGACTCGCAGCTTCACCTGGCCCTCAGAGATTTCCGGGCATTCGCTCTGCGTGACTTCCCACTCAAGCAGCTGATTAGCTAGTGGTTTCTTTTTTAGCCTGATCTGGGTAGGCATCGACGATACGCCTCGCAAATGATGATAAATTGGTCTAACTGGTCCGTATGGCCCGCTAGTTCAAAAGGATTACTCAGCTTCAAACCGACCATTGAATTCTGGCGATGCTTGAGCAAGGCCTTGAAGAGTGTATAATATGGCATACACCACGCCAATACAATTCCAGCCGCTTGTTCAATCGTTTTGAGGGCTAGTCAATGACATTGATGATTTGGGGAAGCGCCGCAGTTGCTTACGTGGTTTTTCGCCTCTGGTACGATGGTCTGTCAAGACCATTGTCTCGTGAGGAAATTGATGAATTTCTTGCCGATCTTTCGAGCCGAGCAGAACGCGGATTGCCTGAGCAGGATGTTGAGGTCTATCGGCGCTTTATGGAAGAGGACGATGGCAAAGAGTTTCTGATGGCGAACCTGATCAAGTTAGAGAAGTCGCCGGTGTTACACCCTGATACGGGGGAAGAAGTCGGGGCGCGTCAGATGCTATTTGAGTATTTTCAGCCTTTTATGAGGGAGATACTTAAATCGGCCGGCCACCCGGTAGTTAGCACTCGCGTAGTGGGTGACTACTTTGACGAAAAGAATATGTCCGACAACCCCCAGTGGGACATGGTCAGCTACGTGCGCTACCGAAGCCGTCGAGATGCCATTCGTACAACGGTTGCTAATCGAGAATTTGATGCGATACATCGCTACAAGATGACGGCGCTGCAAAAGACTTTTGCATTACCAACGCACACGGTTCAATCCACCTATCTGTCGCCGAGGGTGAGCGTCGCATTGTTATTGATTGTTTTTGCACAGACCGCGCAGTTATTACTCCGTTGATCAAGTAGCTTGATCTCTAGTTGCGCCCTAAGGGGCGCGTTTTTTTTGGGGCTCAAGGTGATCGCTGCACCGAGACACTCTGAAGACCATCAGATAACGGGATTTCCACTATGTACAAGCTCTACGGTATACCGGCTTCACTTTGGACCGGAAAAGCTCGAAGCTATCTTCGTAAGCAGTCTATTCCCTTCGTCGAGTACGGCGCGAACCATCCGGATTTTCTAGCAAAGATAGTGCCCGCGGTTGGCCGCTGGATTATCCCCGTGGTTGAAATGCCCGATGGTGAGCTGGTGCAGGACGGCGCTGATATTATTGATCACTTCGAATCCAGTGATGATAAGAAGTTCTCTGTTGTTCCTGATTCGGGTGTCCTGCGAACCCTGGCTTATCTTTTCGAGCTATTCGGTGGGGAGGGGATGCTTAGACCGGCAATGCATTTTCGCTGGAACTTTGATGAGCACAACCTCGATTTTCTAAGAGAAGATTTTTCTGCTGGACTTGCTACTGCGGGCGCAAGCGTTGGAGATGCTGGTGCAGTTTTCGATAATGCTAGTGGCCGAATGCGAAAAGCCGCAATTGGCGTCGGTGTTACCGAAGACACTATCCCGCTGATTGAAGAATCCTATGCCGAGTTTCTTGCATTGTTTAGTGCCCATCTTTCAACGCACCCGTATTTGCTGGGTGACAAGCCAACAGTGGGTGACTTTGGTCTTATAGCTCCGCTGTTTGCTCACTTGGGCCGAGATCCGTTTCCGACACTGCAGATGAGACAGAAAGCGCCGAAAGTGGCGAGATGGGTGGAGCGTATGAATGCCCCAGAGGCAAAGTGGATCGATCATCCAGAAAGCCAGGGTGATATTACGCCTGCGGCTATTCCAGACACCTTGAAGTCTTTGATGCGTTATGTTAGCGAAGAATACCTTCCGGAGATCGCTGCGCACGTGAGTTTTGCCAACCATTGGTTGAGTAAGAATCCGGATCTAAAAGAGGGTACGAATGGCCTTGAGAACCCGGCGAAGCGCTTTATTGGTCTGGCAGACTTCACATGGAGAGGGACCGACATCAAAACACTCGTGATGCCCTATCGTTTTTATCTATTACAACGAGTGCAAGACAGCTATGATTCTTGCACAGCAGAAGAGCGTGACGCACTTGAAACAATATTTGCAGAGACGGGATTGTCTGATCTTCTGACACTTAAAACCCTTAGGCGTGTAGAGAGAAAGAACTATCTCGAGGTATGGGGCCCATTAAGATAAGACGCGCAAGACCTTTTTTTCGGATAAGCTGATATGGGTAAGTTGAAAGACTTCGTTGAAACCTTTTCTCTGTTTTCTAAAGCAGCTCCGGCTATTGCAGCGTATAAGCCGCCCAAAGATCACGACCGCGAGTCGATGGGGCTGATGCTCGAAAAGACCGCAGCCAAATACCCCGATGAGCTGGCACTAATATTTGAAGGTGATGAACTAACGTGGTCAGAATTTAACGCTCTTGTTAACCGATACGCTCATACGCTCAAATCATTGGAGGTCCGGGCGGGCGATTCGGTATCGGTTTTTATGGAAAACCGGATCGCCATGTTGGCTGCAACGCTGGCAGTAACCAAGATTGGTGCCGTTGCAGCACTGATCAATACTAGCCTACAGGGGAAACAACTGGTTCATTGTTTGGTTGCAACGCATTCCCGTAAGTGCCTTGTCGGCGAAGAGCTCACCGAAAGTGTTGAAGAGATTAGGACAGAACTTCCTTACTCGAATCAAGACTACCTGTGGATCCCGGATGAAGGCAACAAGCTTGACACAAGCTCCTGCCCATCCTGGGCAACTAATCTATTGCCTCTGTTAGCACATGTCTCAGATAGCAATCCTCTTGATACCTTGCAAGTGAAGGCTGGAGAAAAAGCGCTTTATATTTTCACATCGGGCACAACTGGCTTGCCAAAAGCAGCCATAATCTATCATCGACGATTTTTGGCAGCTGCAACAATTTTTGGAAAAATAGGCCTGCGGACGAGTCCTGGCGATCGCATTTATTTATGCCTGCCTCTTTACCATGCAACGGGGCTCTTCGCGGGTTTTGGCTCCGCGCTTTATGGGGGCGCCGCGGTATATATCCGGCGTCGCTTTTCAGCGAGCAGGTTCTGGCAAGAAGTTCACGAGCATAAAATTAATATCTTTGTGTATATAGGCGAGCTTTGCCGTTTTCTTTCTCAGCAGCCAGCAAGGCCTGAAGAGAAAGATAATCCGGTGACAACGATGATTGGCAATGGATTGCGTCCTGACGTTTGGGATCAGTTTCGCTCACGCTTCAATATTGCACGGATATTCGAGTTCTACGGATCCAGTGAGGGCAATGCTACGTTCTTGAACGTGCTCAACAAAGATCGAACTATCGGCGCAAGTTCAGCATCTCTGATGCTCGCTAAATATGACATTGTTGCCGATGAGCTTGTTTATGACGCCTCGGGGAAACTCATTGAGGTCAAGAAGGGTGAACCGGGTCTTTTACTGGCTGAGATCAGCGAGAAATATAACTTTGATGGATATCTTAATAGCGAAGCTACCAATAAAAAAATTCTTTTCGACGTCAAGAAAAAGGGTGACCGATGGTTTAACACAGGCGATATGATCCGACAAATTGATGTTGGATTTGCGTTTGGATTGCCCCATTTTCAATTTGTTGATCGCGTGGGCGACACGTTCAGGTGGCGCGGCGAAAATGTCTCTACCAATGAGGTCGCCGAAATACTCAGTCAGCATGCTCAGGTTGAGACTGCGAATGTCTATGGTGTAGAAGTCCCGGGTGCGGAGGGTAAGGCAGGTATGGTATCGCTCACGCTAAATACCCAAAAAGAATTTGATATGGACGCTTTCGCGAGTCTGGTTCGTAGCGAGCTTCCGACATTTGCGCGCCCTGTCTTTGTGCGCATTCAGCCAATTGCAGATACCACCGGCACCTTCAAGTTACAGAAGGGGAGGTTGCGAGAAGAGGGTTATGACTTAGCTAAAGTCGAGGATCCGCTCTTTATCGCGAAGCCCGGCTCCGAGGGCTATACGCGGCTCGATAAAGAGACGTATGAAACGCTGAGAAGTGCACAGCTCGGCTTTTAAAATTTAAAGAAAACGAGTACGCGAATTAAAACGATTGGCACACTTTGTAGCAATTAAAAAATCTTATGAAGATCCTAAGGACGCCTGATAGCCAGTTCGAAAACCTGCCGGGTTATGCGTTTGAGCCACACTACGCCAACATCACCGACTCCGACGGCACGGAGCTGCGGGTGCACTATATTGATGAAGGTCCCGATGATGCTGATCCGATTCTGCTGATGCACGGTAATCCTTCGTGGAGCTATATCTATAGAAAGATGATCCCCGGCCTTCTAGAGACAGGAAGACGGGTCATCGCGGTTGACCTTATAGGTTGTGGGCGCAGCGATAAGCCAGCTCGCAGAAAAGACTACACCTTGGCCAGACACGTTGAATGGATGGAGAAATTCGTGCTCGCGCTCGATCTTGAAAATATCACCCTGTTCTGCCAGGACTGGGGCGGAGTGATTGGTTTGAATGTAGTTGCTTTGCATCCAGCACGATATGATCGGATAATTATGTCGAATACCGGCATCCCTGTGGGGGATGGTGGCAATAATTTTCTAAGAAACTGGCTGCGCTTAATGAAGGTGATGCCGAGCTTTCCCTGGAAATCCGTTTTTCGTAAGCAAATCAAAAACCCGAACTTCAGCGAGGGCGAGTTTGATGCCTACAGGAAGGCGCCGTTCCCCAAGAGAGCCTTTCAAGCGGGTATCATGCAGTTTCCTCAGCTTATCGCTGTTTTTCCTGACAACCCGGGCGTTCCACAGAATAAATTTGCGTGGGGTGAATTAAAGAAGTTTGATAAGCCGGTGTTAACACTTTACGGTAATCGCGATCCCATTACTCGCGGTTATGAGAAAGCGGTAATAAAAAAGGTGTTAGGAGCTCAGAATCAGCCGCATAAAATAATAGAAGGCGGAGGGCATTTTATACAGGAAGATAAACCGGAAGAGTTGTTAGCGGAGATTATTCCCTTTCTAAATGCTTCCTAGATGAGTACCTGACTTTTCTTAAGCTAGCGAAGTGTTACTTCGGAATAAAGACCAAGATCAACGGTATTTCGTATTTCAAGATGTTTGCTCCAGTGCACTGTCTTTTCTCAAGGGGCTTTAGCCGGCTCTAGTCGTTCGGAGTTTGGTTGCCAGTGAGCCGCGCCGATGCAGATCACCCGCAATTCTATTGCGCCATCCGAGAGTAGTTTCTTCTGCTCTGCTTTGCTTATATCGTTTTTTGTTATCTCTGCGGCAATTCGTAAGCAGGTATTAGCCAGTAGTTTGGTCGTAAGTTCAAACGTGTGTTTGTCAAGATTCTCGAAGAAGGGGAAGTGCATCAAGTCTTCTCTTAATTCGATCAGCATTCGCTGCCAATGTCGATCGATTACCGATCTTATCATTGGCTCCCGACAGTCAAACAGAGCTATTGTAAATCGGTAGTGGTCGGGCCTCTCTTTAAAGATTGACAGCACGCTCTCTATTACGCGGTAACCCTGATCGCCAAGGGGTGCGGTGGGAGCACGCGCCTGCTTTAAACTTTGCCGGTTCCGGTCCAGGGTTTCGTCGATAATATGTATTGCTAGCTTCTCCATTGACTCAAAGTGGTTATAGAAACTGGCAGGGCTCTTTCCTATCTCCCTTGTAATCTCTCGCATACTGATACTGAAAAAGCTTTTGTCTCGAGATATGGATAGGGCAGCAGCAATCAGTGAGTCCCGGGTGTTTTTTTTATTATTCTCTGTATCAGTCGACCTTCTCCTTTTCTTTTTGTTTTCACCCGTTTCATCCTGCACTTCGCCCTTCAATTTCCGAAGGAGATGCTTGTGATTAATCCCAATCGAGGTTTCTTTGCTCATAAGCTACTGTAATTCCCTGTGCGCTTGCGCATCGCCAATTGCTTACTCGGATGTTTGATCGAAGAAGGCCGGCTCTTTTAGATTCATATCGACTTCCTTGCGAAAGTTGTCGCAGTTACTAACCCGTAGTAGTGTGGGGCGTTCGTTTTTATCGTCGATATTGTGCAATACGAACTGATCATCGTTTTGAAATCGCACTGCATATTTGCCTGAGTGCCTAAGAACGCGCATTCGCTGCGGGTATTCCGTACCGGATGCGTCTCTGATCATTGTTCCTCTTTGCCAGAAGCGACCGCCTCGCTCTACCCACCAGTAACCGACCGAATAGCTAACCCCCATAACAGGATCCTGTTGAGCAGGCGGCGTAACAACCGAACCTGATTCATCAAAGGATACGGGTACAGTCGGCACCCGGCTGAACAGATGGAAACGACCATCGTCAAGATAAGTGGTGCACCAGCTATGCTCGGGTCCACTGTTGCCCTCCCAGCTGCCTATCAAGCGATTAAAGTACTCTTCTCGCTCTGAACAGGACTGTATACCTAAAGCAGTAAGGACCAAAAGCACAAACAGATAGTTTCTTTGCATACTCATTAAGCTAAATATTTAGAGGGCATCATAAGGGCCAGCTCGTTCTAGAAGAAGTAGTATCTGACGTTCAAGCCGAGCGTACGTGGAGGCCGCACAAATCCAAAATAAGATCGTTGAAAAGAAATTCCGTTCGCAATTGGCGTTGGTGCCGCAGAGCTAATGATTCGCTCATCGGTGAGATTCTCTGCGGTGAGCGCTAGCGTCCAGATGTCGTCCGGATCAGCCAGCTCCAGTCTGGCATTGAACTGGGCGTACTCCCCTTGTGCGACATCGGCATCCTGAGAAACATCAGTGATATAGCCGCTATTGTAGAGTACGTCGAGTGTGCTGTTTAGCACGAAGCGATCGCTGATATTAGAGGCATAGTTAAACGCAAATGTACCCTGGTATTCGGCGACAAATTGATTAGTTCTGCCTTTGAAGTCGCAGAAAACCGGCGCGCCGAATTCGAGCGCATCAAAGGCGACAACACCGTCAGGTAAGGGGACGGAAAGTGTCTGACTACCCTGGATGCTAACAGCGGTACCACCTGAATTTTGTGGGCGAACGACATCTTCGTAAACAATCGGGGTTACAGATCCGGTAGCTGCTCCTCCCGGCGCGAAGCCGCCGGCATCGAAAAGGATAACTACATTGTCTGGCCTTTCATTGAGCGAGCAGCCTCCCGTGATGAAATCGGTGAATTCAAAATCGATCCATGCGAGAGAGTAACTGATATTGAATCGCTCGCTGAGAGCGATAAAACCATCCACTTCAACGCCTCGTGTCTCTGCACCACCTGCGTTAGTGACGTTCGCGCCGACTTTTCCGTCGGAGCGGCTCGTTTGCAAATTGGTGTACTCTGTGAAGAATGCTGTGGCAGAAAGTTGGCCGTTGCCTCCAGGGAAAAACCACTTCGCGCCCAGCTCGTACACGGTTGCGTCCTCGTCGCGGAATTCAAAGGTACCAACGGGAGCGCCTCGGCCTCCAGGAACATCCGGGCGGGTGTTAGAGCGTGCGTCAAACCCGCCCAGTTTATTGGCTTTGCGTGCTGATGCCAGCAGGGTTAGATCCGGTAGCACATCCCATTCGAAGGTGATACTGGGTAGAAACTGCTCTTCGCGACGTTCTTCGTCGAGCGCTTCCTGGTCGAGGCCTGTTCCTGGTATGTCGTAACGATTGGTGTGGGTCTGTAGGCCGAATAGCGTGAGAAAGTCAGCGGTAGCTGTCCGCATGGAATCGAGTTGATCCGCTGACAGGTCCGGGGTGCGACTTTCTCGCCCAGACAGATTTGGATCTACGACGAGGTCAAAATCCTGAAAGTCTTTGTCTGTAAGGTACAGCTCCTTAAACGCCTCTTTCTTACTATGTGTGTAGCGCGCACCAACGGTGGTGCGAAAATTATCGAGCCAATTGAACGTGGTTTGTAAATACGCGGCTTGTACCGTGCTGGTTTGTTCGAAGTTTCGCACCACGCCAAAGTCGGCGAACCCCTGGGTCACGCTAGGTGCGAACTGCTCAAAATAGCTTCCAAGTGGCATCATTGGATCAAAGTCGCCGATAGAACCGCCTGCAGGAACATCTCTCGAATCGATTAGCAGGTTGATGTTGTCTTGAAAGCTCAGCTTGGATCGTAAATAGCTCAAGCCACCGCTGACCTCGAGAAAAGCATCTCTTGGGGATTCAAATTTAAAGGACTGAAAGACTTGGTCGTATTGCTCACTTTGGTCAATTGCGATAAGAGGCAGCGGCGTAAGATCCCCGTCGATAGACTCATCGAACTCGTATTCAATGTAAGAGGATGTTGAGGTAAAGGAGAACTCTCCAGCTTGCAGCTCGCCGGTCAGCGTGAAGTTGAGGCTATCGTTCTCGCTGGTCTCATCGGTATCGGTAGCGCGCTCGAAATTCAGCTCGGTATCGAGCAGTCCGGCGGGAATCTGTGCACCGTTATTACTATAAATATCAGCCCACTGTTGAAAGTATTCGTTACCGGCGAATAGGAACTCTTCGGTAGGTTCCAGCACGCCTGTGACTGGATTTTCTACCAGCAAGGCCTGTTGGTATCGCGGGTCACGCGGCGCCAGACGGTAATCTGTTTCGGTAATCCATGGGCTCGCTCTGAAATTGCCAGTAACCGGCTGGCAGGCAGCGTCGTTCACTATGCCATTGCTCACCGGGCAGCTTCGGTTAGCCTGCCTGATAATTTCGAGACCAATGTCGTTTTCAGCAATGACGTCCAGCCGATCGGACGCCTCAGAAAATAAAATTTCTATCGGACGTCCGGTTGTGTCAAAACTGCCTCGCTCAGCTTTTAACTTAAATGATAAGTCATCCGTAGGCGTATAACCTAATACGAACCTTGTTGTCAGTTCGTCACGCGCTGACTCATCGTCACCTTTAAACACATTTTCAACGTAGCCGTCGGCCTGTTTGCGCTGAAGAACTACGTTCATTGCAAACTTTTCGCTGATCGGGCCACCTGCGGTCAGCAAGAGTGTACTGTCGCGCTGCCCCGGCTGATAATTAAAATCAAAACCGGCTTTAAATTCGTCGGTGGATAGATTGCTGAGCATATGCACTGAGCCCGCAATACTGTAATTTCCATCAAGTACGTATTGCGGCCCTCTCACAACCTGAATACCCGCAAGATCCAGGAATGGTGCTCGAGCCATATTAGCGCGTGGTAAAGGAACGCCGTCTGAATAGAGGCCGACTGATTGATCAAAACCCTGATTTACCCCCGAGCCAATCCCCCTTATGAAGATATTGGTACCGGTCACGGACTGTGTGAGGACCAGATTCGGTACATAGGCTGATACATCTTCGACATTTTCGATCCCTGCATCCGCCAGCTTTTCACCATCAATAGCGGTTACTGAGGCGAGCTCGTCCAGAATCGCGTTATCGCCTTTCTCTGCCTCGACAACGACTTCCTCAATTTGATCCTGTGAAAAAACGGCAGCGCAATTAGTAGCGAAAGCAACGACAAAAAGTCGTGCCAGGATTAGCTTGTTTGAAATAAGAGTTCTGTTCATGGAGTAAGTTGAATATCTCTTGGAGATCTGGTTTTTATTGTTGCCACCGCGATTCTTGCTTTTACACGTGAGCATTGCCTCGACCTAATGACGTAATGCGGCTTGGTAGTATTTTCTTTAATGAACACTTGATAAGTTACTGTCGCAGTCTGTCGGCCGTTACTGTCAGGTTTTGCTCCATATCCTATTAAAAAACAAAGGTTTACCTAAGGGGATTTCGTGTACCTTTAAATCTGTCTTGATACTGGCATACCGCGTGCCTATAATAAACCTATTGGCATCATAGGTGCCATATCTATTTGATAATTTTCCGTACTCTGCGGTACGACAATAATTTTTAACGAATAGATATAGATGTAGCAGTGCTTCTTTTTTGTGTTCTTCAGGGTCAGCCGTCTTGGTTGGGCTGATCTGAAGCGCCCCTAAGCTCAGGGCCTGCTACGCAGTAAAGTGAGAGGATGCCGCTGGCAGCTGCTCGCCTTATCAGTGTTTTGATAAAACCACATAATAGTAATCGGAGAATTGATACCATGAAAAAACAAAATCTTTGTCTTGCTGTCGGTGCTGCCGCTGCGTCTGCGCTGATCAGCACAAGCGCAATGGCGTTTGATAGTGTCGATTGGCAGGGTGGTGCGCTCAACGAATACCACCACACCAAAACGACCCTGCCAACCGCCGGGTCGCCAGGATGTATCTCAGGCAACTGTACCAATCCTGTGCTTTTCGGAACCATCCCCGGGGAAGCATCCAGTAACATCATTATTCAGAACAAAACTGCAGGTGGGCCAGCAGGGGCATACACGCCTACCGCTGAGTGCTACACGTTTGATGCTGCTGACTACGTCTTCGATGCTTCTGGTAATGCAATCCCTGACGTGACTAGCCCTAACTTTCTTAGCGGTGATATGAATGCAATCCTGCGTACACGCAATAATCAGTATGTACCTGGTATCAACCCTGCGATTGCTGCCAATCAGAATACGGGTAATGTAGATGTGCAGCCGACGGTAGCTGATCTTTGTACTGATGAAGAAGGTAAGATCACTGGCGGATACTACGGTTTCTTCTCGCTAGGTATTACTGGTATCAACAGCTATGTAGTCACCAACTGGGAGAGACGCCTGGCGGTTGGCTTCCAGGGCGGTACTGCAGGTGCAGTATCTCCATTTGGTAATCTGCCCACGCTCGCGCAGGTCAATGCAATTCTAGACACCTACGAAACCGGTACAACGCCATCTATCGGGCCTTACTCTGGTCCTAATGCTGGAGCTGGCGATACACCATGGGACGCCGCCGGCGTACTGGTTGTGGCTTATGATACCTGTGACACAACGACTGCCTGCGCTAGCGCAGGCAAGGCAGTACCGGTACCGGCGTTCGCTGCTGCGGCTTTAGGCCTTGGTTTGATGGGCATAACGCTGGTTACAGGTCGTCGCCGCGCTCAGCTCAAGTAATTCTTGGAACGCTTGAACTGATAGTTGGTTTTATTGACGCTCTTGTAGCGTATACGCGAAAAAGCCCGGTTAGCCGGGCTTTTTTTTTGAATGAGCGACCGGATATAATTTGCCCGTGCGGGGCGGGTAGATTGATAAGTGGAGCTGGGTAGGCTATGGCCAAGAGAAGTTCTGAACGGGCTGATCAAAGAGGCGATGATGTCGGTAGTTTTGATGGGCTGCTGCAGCAGAACACCGGCATGGTGAAATTCACGGCGGTTTTTTTGGGACTTCTTTGGTTATTTAGCTATTTGTATGGTTCTTTATTTCTTCATTCAACGTGGTTCGAAAGTTACGTAGGTTTTAGTGTTGCGTTGATTTCGTCTTTGCTGTCGGCTAGCGGAGAGATTATCGAGCTTGTCAGGCTCGATAATGGCGTATTGGGCGAACTCCGTACCCACGACAATGCCAGTGTTTTCTTTGACGCTAGCACGGATGGATTGAGCATAATGTTTACGTTAGTGGCGGCGATAATTGCTTGGCCGGGAAACCTACTTAAAAAGGCTATAGCTGTGTTTTTAGGCCTGTCGATTCTTTTCCTGCTAAACATTGTTCGCGTCTCAGCGATGTTAAAAGTTAACGTCTATTTGCCGCTGCAAATGGATCTTTTGAACGACTGGGTATTGCCGGGGCTTCTGGTTTGCTCTGCGGCGCTTGTTTTTTTGATTTGGATCAAGGCTTCAGGTCGTCATCCGCTTGAAAGTCGATAAGACGCCGGCCGTGAGTACGGGGCTAATGAGTGTGGTGCCACTATAGAAAGGGTGGGCTTGCTGGCCATCGCTATTGCGGCGGTCTAGAATAGTATTCAACAGATCATCGGGAGAATCCTATGCCTCCAGAGGCAAAATTAGCCGAACTGCCGGCCATCGAATCCGATGGCCGTCGCCAGCGAACGGAAAGAACTAGAGTTGCCGTCGTCGAAGCACTGTATGAGCTCATGGAAGAGGGTAATCTGGTGCCGACTGCTCAGGAGCTTGCTGATAAAGCCGGGATTGGCTTGCGCACCTATTTTCGACGATTCAAGAGCACAGAGGAGCTTTTCGAGTGCTTTGATGCGCATTTTCGACCCGACTATGAAGAGCTGATTTGGGGTGGGAAAAGAACAGGTGATTTTGAGGAGCGAATACATAATGCGGTCGAGCATTTTACCGATTGCTTTGCTTCCCAGCGTAACATCATGTTGAGCACCCATACTTTTTTGTGGCGTTCGCCCGTCATTAGTAGGCTCTACACGCATACCTTAGCGACCTTACGCGAGAGCGTTGAAAGTTTCCTGCCTGAGCTAAAAGAGCTTTCTAAAAGTGACCGTGAGGCTGCACATGCGGTGATCTCTTTTGAAATGTGGCACCGCCTAAAAGTGCACCAAAACCTGAGCAAGAAGAAAAGCCGAGAAGTCATGGAGATGGTGCTGCGCACCCTGTTGATCGGCAACTAGTTTTCTATTGCCGTTCGCTCGCATATGGAGACCATTTTTAATATGGCATATAATGTGCCATATTAAAAAATAACGGACCATCGCTCTGTAGTGATGGGCTTCACGGTTTTACGGTGATTCGGTCTCCCAACTTCGAATTCAAAGATAAACGACGACTGCGTAGCGAAAACAGCAGGCGTGCTATTGTGCTCGCTGCGCTCGAGCTGTTGGAGGAGGGTATACTTCAGCCTACTGTTCAGCAAATTGCGGATCGGGCTGGCGTAGGCGGGCGAACCTATTTTAGGCATTTCGCCGATATGGAAGAGCTTTTTGTTGAGGTGCATAACGAAATCTATGCGTCCTCTGTCGAATTGTTCAGGGGTGGTGATCGTTCAGGTCTTGTTAGCGAAAGAATCGAGAAATCTGTACGTCATCGAACCGAAGCCTTTGAGCAAGTTGGCAATTTAATCCTTGCAACTCAAGTTATGTTCTGGGAGTCAGAGGCATTGCGAGAAAATCTTTCCAATGCTCAGCTCGACCTTCGCACGGATCTTGAGGACTGGCTGCCGGAGCTAAAAAATCTGGCGCTTGAAAAGCGTGAGGCTATCGTTGCAATTGCTTCTTTCGACAATTGGCGAAGGCTAAGAGACCGTCAGAATCTTACTCCTGATCAATCCAGACAGGTTATTAGCTCGCTGTTGCGAAAGGTGCTTGACTGCTAGTCATCCAGGCTTAGGGTAATTCGGCTTAGATATCGCGAAGGCTGCCGTTAGTTAACTCAGGCTTTTCACCGCCTGGCCATCATAAGCGTGAATCTCATCAATATTGCCCTGTCGAACTTTCTGTGCCCATAGGGGATCTTGAAGCAATGCGCGGCCTACGGCGACCATCTCAAACTCCTCTTTGTTCAGGCGGTCGATAAGATCATCGAGGCCTCGTGTCTCCGAGGATTCTAGCGTGGCAATGGCGTCCATAAAGTCGCCGTCGAGGCCCACTGAACCTACGGTAATACAGGGTTTTCCAGTTATTTTTTTTGTCCAGCCAGCCAGATTAAGATCACTGTTTTCGAACTCTGGTTCCCAGTAGCGGCGAGTTGAGCAGTGAAAGCAATCTACGCCCGCTTCGACAAGCGGACTTAAAAATTGCTCAAGCTCGCTGGGTGAAGAGGCCAGTTTTGCCGTATAGTCCTGCTGTTTCCATTGCGAGTATCGCAGAGCAATTGGATAACCAGGGCCTACCATTGATCTTGCAGCTTTGATGATCTCTATTGCGAACTGCATTCGCTTTGCTAAATTGCCGCCAAAGCTGTCTTTTCTTTGGTTGAGTCCCTCCCAGAAAAACTGGTCAATCAGATAGCCGTGAGCACCATGAAATTCCACGCCGTCAAAGCCGATACGCTTCGCATCGGCTGCTGCTTCAGCAAATGCGGCGATGATATGTTCAATGTGCGCTACAGACATTGGCTCGCTAATCTGCTTTCCTGGCACTAAAAAACCCGATGGGCTGGCGCTCGGCAGGTCGGGGTTAGAGGATTTCTTTGCATTTCTGGCACTGCCAACGTGCCAGAGCTGTGGGAAGATTTTGCCGCCAGCTCTGTGGACCTCATCGACAACATGTTTCCAGCCGTTAAGGGCGTCTTCCCCATGAAACCGCGGGATGCGATCACTCATGGAAGCGACGCTGTCGTTGATTGTAGTGCCTTCGGTAACAATTAAGCCTACTTCGCCTTCGGCTCTTCTGCGATAGTATCCTGCGACATCTTCACCGGGCACACCACCGGGCGAGAATTCACGCGTCATTGGCGCCATCACGATTCTATTGTCGAGTGAAAGTCCGTTTATGGTAGTTGGTGAAAACAGCTTTTGTGGCGTCATCTTATGGTCTCGTTAACTGGGATATGAATTTGCAATCGAGCAGAGTCGATGCGTGCAGCTTTCTAAATAAACTGCAATGATGCTTGGTGTTAGTCACAGCTGCGCTGTCCAAAAACAGCGGTACTGAAAAGTATTGAGCCTTTGCGAGCACGCTTCACGAGCGAGCTTGAGTTATTAGCCTTCAGCGTCGCTAGATACCACCTGATCAATGTCTGGTGGAAGCTTAGGCTGACGCGTTTGCTTAGCCGTCTTGTATGGCGATTGACCATTCTATGCCAGTAGCCGTTGGTTTTACGCAGCCTATTGAGGCTCGGTATTCAATTGCTATTTGATTCGAAGATGCTAATATATTGGCGCATATTATGCCAAAACATAGTCGACTATGTCGACTATAAAGAAACTGGCCAGCAGGTCCAGACACTAGATCAGTTTACGCATTAGCGGTGACTCAATGATAAAAAAAATTGCGTTTTCAATGGCGGCGGTTATCGCTCTAATGGCGGTCATTGCCTATCTGAATTTCAATAGCGTTTTATTAGCCGTCATCAAGTATAGGTCGGCAAATGAATATGAGGTTGGCCCGCCGCGTGAGCTCGCTTGGAATCAAGGGCCACAACAAGCAGCGCAATCACCCTCCGAGCGCCCACCAAATATTATCCTCATCGTTGCAGATGATCTGGGGTATAACGATATTTCAACGTTTGGTGGTGGTGTTGCCGGCGGAGCGGTTAAGACGCCAAATATCGATAAACTCGCGGCAGATGGCGCCGTGTTCTCCCAGTCTTACTCGGGCTCTGCTACCTGCGCTCCGTCGAGGGCTATGCTCATGACCGGTCGATACCCCAGTCGCACCGGGTTTGAGTTCACGCCGACTCCTTCGGGTATGGCGCCTATGGTGTCGCGCATTGCTAAAAGCATGAATCGCGGCACACCGGATTCACTGTATTTTCCTGAGATCGAAGAAAGCAAGCCACCCTATGAGGAGCAGGGCTTGCCGCCTGAAGAGTTAACGCTGGCTGAAATGCTTCGTGACAATGGTTACGCCACTTATCATATCGGTAAATGGCATCTTGGTCGCCAGGGCGGAATGGCTCCGCATGAGCAGGGCTTTGATCAAAGCTTGCTTATGGCGTCTGGTCTGTTTCTTCCAGAAGATGATCCGAACGTGGTTAACGCGAAGCTGGAATTTGATCCTATTGACCAGTTTCTTTGGGCGCGCATGGTCTATGCCAACAGCTTTAACGCGGGTGACGAAGACCGGTTCGAACCGGGTGGCTATTTAACGGATTACTGGACGGATGAATCCATAAAAGTCATAGAGGCTAACCAGCATCGTCCATTTTTTCTGTATTTAGCGCACTGGGGTGTGCATACGCCGCTGCAGGCTACCCAAGAAGACTACGATGCGGTCGGCGATATTCAGCCTCACCGGCTGCGAGTTTATGCGGCAATGATCCGGGCACTGGATCGCAGTGTTGGTCGAATAAATGAAGCACTGGAAGAGGCGGGGCTGGCGGACAATACGATTGTCGTATTTACTAGCGACAATGGTGGGCCTGGCTATCTGGGTTTGCCTGACATTAACCAGCCATTTAGAGGCTGGAAGATAAACTTTTTTGAAGGCGGCATCCGCGTACCACTCTTTATGAAATGGCCCAGGGCAATCCAGCCTGGCACCGTATCGGAAACACCTGTCGCGCATATTGACTACTTGCCAACACTGATGGCCGCGGCTAAAGCTGATGTGCCGACAAATATCGAGTTAGACGGACGCAACCTGCTGCCCCTGACTAATCAGGAGCAGGCAGAGGGCTGGCAGGACAGGCCTCTGTTCTGGCAAAGTGGCCACTATCGCATTGTTCGCAGCGGTGGTTGGAAGTTACAGGTGGCCGAAAGGCCAGACAAAAAGTGGTTATTCAACCTGGTTGAAGATCCGACTGAGCAAAACAATCTTGCCGCGGACAATCCGGCCAAACTGAACGAACTATTGGCGCTATTGGAAACCCACGCGGCGAATTCCAGAGAGCCACTTTATCCAGCGGTGACGGAATTCGCTATCTCGGTTGATACCACGCTGGCGGAACCTCATGAGGAAGGGGACGAATACGTTTACTGGCCTAACTGATGGCGGGGTTCTCGCTGGTTTTAGGCGAAGATCCCGTGTCTTTTATTATGCACTCCGGGCTATTCGCGGATTTTGATAAAGCCGGTAATGGTGGTGGTCAGGCTTAACAGGATTAGTCCGAGTAGCAGTCTCGGGTCACCCAGATATAAATTTGTTTCGATGGGGTAGGCAATGGTCTTGTCGAGAGCCGCATGCTTGAAATCATGCGGGCCGAGTATTTCCGGATTGCCTACTATCTCCATAAAAGCGCGGCGACTGCGATAGCGAAAAATAGCTGCCTCGGTCCATTCTTCTGCATCCTTTATTCCGACTACATCAATCACCGAAAATACCGCATCGCCCATGATGACCGGATGGCAGGCACGCTTGAGCAATTCGGGGATCATATGTTGCATATAGAGGCCCATCAGCGTATCCGCATCGGCACCTTCTGGAGCGCTGTCGACCGCTGGAGGGTTCGCGTTCATATCGATAGCGTTGATCATCAGGAATTGGCGGCCGGTGTCGTTACGCAGGAAATTGGCATAGTATTCAACACGGTCGGGTGCAACGCCGGCGGCTGCCAGATTTGAGGAAAACTGTTCTATCTCTTGTTCGCTAACAGGGCCTCCAAAATCGGTATACCAGTAAACGAAACCAAGATAAAAAAGCGTAGCAGCCAGCCAGATTTTTTTTCGAATGCTCATGGTTTTTGATTCGCCTCAATCGGTGACTACAGTGCTTTGCGAGTCTTAATAATCTTCTCGGAATTTGCGGGCAGCGAGAACGATACGCCGTCTACGCCGATGGTTAGCTCGGAAAAGATATCTTCGGCGCCGTTCAGGAACAGCGTCTTTTGGCCGGGAACGAGTAGCGGCGGAACGATATGATAATAAACAAGATGCCCAACATCGGCGTCGCGCGCGGACTCGGCGGCATCAACAGGGCTTGCATGGTAATCGGGTATATCGATGGTTATCTTTTCAAGAATTGGGTTGCCTATTTTTTTTGCGGCCTCATTCATCATGCCCACCAGATTCGGTGCCAGCGCTTCGTGAATTAAAAGGTCAACGTTCCGTGCGAAGTATTCGATATTTTCGGATTTGACGGTATCGCCCGAGATAAGCAGCGTGCGGTCTTTATAAGTGAATTTATAGCCCACGGCGGGTTCGACTGGTGCGTGTTTGACCGTAAACGCTTCGACAATCAGGTCTGGCTCATTAATCAATTTGACCGAGATGCCCTGCTCTGGCTCGACAAAGCTGTTTGCCTGCATACCGGCTGACACCATGGGCGCAACGAGGTCTCCATGGTGTTCGTGTCGATAAACAAAATCATGGCTGTAGGCTTGATTGAAGCCGTCCACAACCCGTTCAAGGCCCGTTGGACCGAAAACCGGCAGTGGGCTGTTATGGTCTCCCGCAGCCCAGCGAAGTGTCGCGAGTTCGCCGAGTCCGTCGATATGGTCTGAGTGGAAATGGGTAAGGAATACGGCTTCGACGTCCCCAGGAGGATAGCCCATGCGGCCCAGGTTGCGTGGACTGTCGGTGCCGACATCGACGACAAATAAACGCTCACCAGCGATGACGGCAACGCAGGGGCCAGATGCATTCGGCGCCGGCATAGGGCCACCCGCGCCACATAATGCCATGTGCAAACCGTCTTCCAGATTAGTCAGCTGGTTCGCGCCGAGGTTTGCTTCCAGCCCGCGCTCAAGAATCCGGCTGGCGATGCTTGCTCGCTGACTAAATACTAGAAGTGCGGCTATGGCGATGGCAAGTGCTGTTACGATCAGCTTTCTTGGTATGGGCATGTGTGATTCCTTTTTTATCGGACGCAAACCAACAGGATACGAAACGTAGCGTAGTGTACTAGATTGGGTTTATTAGCTCTGCCTCAACAAAGGGCGCTTCTCATCGAAGAAAATAATATGGCATAATTACTGCCATATCAATACTGGCGACGCGAGTCGTGGAGCCTAGGCTAGAAGCTAGCTGGAGCCCGATCAATAAATTGGAATGAAGATGATGAACAGACTGATCAAGATTTTTCTGCTTATTGGGGCAACTCTGGCGGTGTCCGTGATGGTGCTGCCTACAGTGCTACACAAGGCTGGTCTACACCCTGTCTATGAGGGGCCGAGCGTCCAATTGCCCGGTAAGAGAGCGTTGGTGATCACGACGAGTCACGACGTCTTATCTGCCCCAGGTGAAGCGACGGGTGACCCCACCGGCGTGATGGCATCGGAATTAACCCATCCTTATTACACCTTCCTTGATGGCGGCATGGATGTTGATGTGGCAAGTATCAAAGGCGGCGAGATTCCTATAGACCCACAGACTTTGCTGTTTGTTCTCAAGTCGCCTGAAGATGAACGATATCTGAACGATCCAGTCGCAAAAGCCAAAGTGGAAAATTCGATACCGATTACTGACGTGGACATCAGCCAGTACGACATCGTTTTTCTTTCCGGCGGATGGGGCGCCGCTTATGATTTGGCGCAGTCGCCCGTGCTTGCCGAGAAAGTGAGTGAGGCTTATTACGGCGAGAAAGAGGCCGTTATCGGTGGTGTTTGTCACGGTGTATTGGGTCTGGTCAATGCCCGTGATAGAGACGGTCAGCTTCTTATTGCCGGTCGAAAAATGACGGGCGTGACAGACAAGCAGATTAAAGAACTTGGTATTGATGTCACGCCCAAGCACCCGGAAACCGAGCTGCGAAAAGCTGGTGTCAATTTTGAGAGCAAATCCGCTTTTCGCGATTTGCTAGCAACGCATGTGGTCGTTGATGATGAAAAACGATTCGTTACCGGTCAGAACCAGAACTCGGGTCTGGAGGCTGCACACAAAATGATGATGATTATTGCTGATCGAGGATAGCTTACTACGCGTTAATCGGCTCGGTATATGCTGACATATAATGCCCGTCAGTCGAATAAAAAACACCAGAGGATAAGCAAAAGATGATTAATCGTGTGTTGCAGGTTTTGGTTTTCTTGCCTGCTCTACTGTTTGTGGTTACCGGCGTGCGATGGTTAGTCGCACCCGCGGGTGTTGCGCCGCTGTTCGGGCTGGAGCTTGGGCAGGGTGTTGCGCTTAGCTCGCAGGTCGGTGATATGACAGGATTTTTCCTGACTCTGGGCCTGTCAATGCTTTTTGCCTTGATCTCTGAGCGGCGAGTCTGGTTTTATCCACCAATTATGTTGTTAGCGTTTACCGCGGTAGGTCGCATCATTGCGTGGCTTGTGCATGATGCCGCCTTTGCTATCGACTTGATTATGCCGGAGATAATCATATCGCTGTTGCTATTTGTCGCTTCACGCAGACTGGCCAAAGAAGCTTGAGCGCTGTGCTAAACAACCATCAAATTGCCGCTGTCTTTAGGGTCCTTACGCTACTGCTCCTGA
This sequence comes from uncultured Pseudomonadales bacterium, assembly GCA_964504585.1. Classification (GTDB taxonomy): domain Bacteria; phylum Pseudomonadota; class Gammaproteobacteria; order Pseudomonadales; family UBA7434; genus UBA7434. The sequence goes on from CAZDEW010000018.1 coordinate 27,224, forward strand.
CGATTCTGGCTCTCTCTGTGGGTGCAGAAGATAGCCCCCTGAAACCCTCTGCCGAAAGTACTGTCGTCGGCGAGAGTGGGCCACCGAATATTGTTTTTATTCTTGCTGATGATCTGGGTTATACCGATCTTGGTTCTTACGGTAGTGAAATCAGCACCCCCAATCTTGACGCACTGGCCGAGACTGGCCTTCGGTTTACCAACTATCATACCGCCGCGAACTGCGCGCCTTCACGTGCGATGTTGCTTACCGGTGTATCCAGTCATCTCGCCGGTGTACCCAACATACCCGAGATGCTCGCACCGGAGCAGCGCGCGGCATGGAATTACCAGGGCGTACTGGGCAATGATGTCGTCACTGTCGCTACCTTACTCGAAGACGCCGGTTACCATACGTATATGGCGGGCAAGTGGCACCTTGGTATGGAGCCCGAGAAGCGGCCGATCGCCCGAGGTTTTCAGCGTACCGTCGCGATGATGGACTCTGGTGCCGACAACTGGGAGCAGCGTCCTTATCTTCCGCTTTATGATCAGGCGAACTGGTTTGAAGATGGTGAGCGAATAGCATTACCCGACGATTTTTACTCGTCCCGCTACCTTGTGGACAGGATGATTGAATTTATTGGCGGTAATGCGGGGGATCAGAAACCTTTCTTCGCCTATTTGCCATTCATGGCTGTTCACATTCCAGTACAGGCGCCACAACGCTTTACCGATAACTATCTCGAAACCTATATTGGTGGCTGGGACGAGTTGCGGCAGCAGCGCTTACAGTCGGCCTCGGCCAAGGGCATCGTACCTCAGGGTACGCCTATGGTTACGATGAGCACCACGGGCGACTGGCAATCGCTGAGTGAGGAAAGGCGCCGCTATGAGGCAAAGCGTATGGCCGTTTATGCGGGCATGATAGAGGCGATGGACTTTCATATAGGAAGACTCATCGACTACCTGAAGGCCAGCGGACAATACGACAATACGGTTTTCATTTTTACTTCTGATAACGGCAGCGAAGCCAGCGGCTCAGTTGACCCTACCCGGCGTTCGCAGAGCATGGCATTCAGGCGAATCGGATATAACGCCGATTATGAAACGCTTGGGTTGAAGGGGAGCTACAACACGATTAGCCCCAGCTTTGCCAGTGCCTCGGCAAGCCCCCTTTCTTATTTCAAGTTCTACTCGGGAGAGGGCGGTATGCGCGTGCCCTTAATCATCTCAGGGGCAGCGACTCGCTATGATGGAGGCCTGACACCTGCCTTCGCTTGGGCTACGGATATAACACCGACCATTCTTTCACTAGCAGGTGTCGAGCAACCAGGTGAGCGCTATGCCGGCAGGGCGGTGCATCAAATCTCCGGCAAAGACCTGTCACCACTGCTGAGTGGTCAGGTAGAGCGTATCTATACCGATACTGACTCGGTGGGCTATGAGTTGGCCGGTCACGGCGCATTATTTCAGGGAGACTATAAACTTACGCTTATCCAGCCTCCCCTGGGCGATGGTCAATGGCGCCTGTATAACATCGTCAGTGACCCTGGTGAGACACTAGATTTAGCTGCAAAAGAGCCTGCACGATTCCAGACCATGTTGTCAGCTTATACGCGCTTTCAGCGAGAAAATGCTGTGCTGCCGATGCCAGAAGGCTTTACCAATATGAAGCAGCTCGTGGCTAACACTTTGCGGGTCATGATTGGCGATAGTTTGCTTATCGGCTTGCTGACCGTCCTCTTGATTACACCCTGCTACGTGGCTTACCGAGCGAAACAGAAGTAGGGAAGCGTCGACTATTGTCGTTTCAATAACAGTCCCCTCATTATTTAAGTCGTTAGTCAGCGAGTTAACCGACTATGTCTACAGCAAGTTTTGACACAGATGCCATGCACAAGCTACACGGTATGTTGATGTCACCATTCTCGATGAAGCTGCGCGCGTATCTTCGCTATCGTCGAATTCCTTTTCAGTGGTGCAACGATTTACAGGCAGACCATATAGCGCGAACAAAAGTTAAAACTTACATGGTACCCGTCATTGAGTACCCGGATGGTACCTTCGAAAATGACTCCACGCCGATTATCGATAAGCTCGAAAGCACTATTGCTCATCGCCGTACTGAGCCCGACAACGAAGCGGATGCATTCCTCGCTTATCTGATCGAAGATTTTGCCGACGAGTGGTTGATGTGGCCTTTTTTCATGCACCGTTGGCAGCTGCCAGAAGACCAGAAACACAATAGCGAGTGGATTCTGTATGAGGGCTTAAAGGGTAATATCGAAAACGATGAATTCAAGGCTATGAGCGAAATGTGGGCTGGCCGTCAAATGTCGCTGGTGGCCAAGTTTTGTGATGGCTCGCAGTACTACGACATGCTAGACGGGAGCCTTCAGGCATTTCTTGAAACGATGGAGCGTGCAGTAACCAAAGGTTTGTTTTTCTTTGGGAGTAGACCCTCTCGCGCTGAAATAGCGATCTACGGCATTCTCTCTCAGGAAATCCAGGATCTAAGTACGACCCGATTTATGCGAGACAGGTATCGATTTACCTCGCGCTGGATCAGCATCATTGATGATCTGAGTGGCGTCGAAGGGGATTGGGCGCCGCTAAGCAGGAGTGAAGAGAAATTATTGGCGTCCCCTGTGGCCGAAATACTCAAGCATAGCGGTAAGTATCACTTGCCGATGTTGCATGCAAATGAAGTTGCGCTTGCGAATCAGGAAAAAACATTCTCTTATGACATCGACGGCAAGCCATTCAAGCGTATTGCGCACGGCCGCCATACGATTTGCTTACCCGCACTTCGAAAACGCTATGCTGAGCTTTCGGCTGATTCAAAGGCAGCGATTAACCCGGTTCTTGAATCGACAGGGTGTTTAAGGTACCTGTTATAGCGGGTTTAAGTCCTACCTTGCTTCCTGCGAAACTCGCCTAGAGTTAATTTGTGCCAACGAATCAATGAAGGCGAGAACAGCTACATCTCGGTGTAGCTGAGCAACATATGGATGTGTTTAACTGGAAGCTCAGTTGTCTTCTGATACCTACTCGCCAGTAAACCGCTCACTTTGTCAGTGAGAACTCCAGGGTTAGCAGACACAACTGGCCACTTGTATTGAGGAGCAAGTGCAAGCTGGGTGTGTGGTGAATTGAGTGCTTACTAGTCGTAGCTTCTATTTGGACCCAGCGAAAAAGCACTCGCGATAGCGGGTTTTTGCGATTCATGGTATTGCTTTTTGGCGTTCCAGACTTTGATGAGTCGATAGAAAGGAACGGCTGGATAAAGGTGGTGGACCAGATGGTAGTTTTGGTACAGAAATATCGGCGTTAACAACCACTCCATGCCAACGCGGTTAGAGGTGGCCTGAAAAGGTTGCTCTTTTCCGTTTGCCTCGTGCGGGTAGTGAGGAAGGAAGTCAAACGCGAAAGCGATAAAAAAATTAGCGATGCGCGAAGGCAAGATAACGAGTAGAAGATAGTTTGCCAGCCAGCCCTTGTAGATAACAGTAGCAATAATGAATGCGCCAAATAGAATGCCCAAATACAGTTCGATCCTTTCGCTTTTTGGGCGTTTCCAGAAAACTTCAGGGCTCAGGTATATCGAAAAATAACCGATCTCAAGCGTAAGCCACCTGAGCGGGAGAAGCCATTTTGGGCCGCCTGCCGTGTAGCAATCGGGATCTTTGGTTTTGTCGTTGGTGAATCGGTGGTGCTGAGCGTGCATGAAGCGAAATGTGCGAAAAAAGGGAATGGGTGCCAGTAGAACGGTGCTTATACGGCCAACCCAGTCATTCAACCGAGAATTGGAGCTAACCGATCCATGAGATGCTTCGTGAACGGGCGTGAAGGACATGTAAGCCGCGACGGCATTAATCAGGATAGCGGCAAATAATGGCAATACGCCTTCGATATAGGCCCAGGTAGAGCCGGTAAACAGGCTGAAGGCGGCCACAAGCAAAATTATGGTCGGCCAGGCGATACGGGGGCGCTTTCGCAGCGCTTTAAAGAGATCTAAATCGTCAGTCTGCACAGGTTTCTCTACCATCATTCGACCTTTCTAATTTAGTCAAAACAAGAGGTGGGTAGCGTATATTTTATAATATGGCACGGTAAATGCCAATATATTTATCGTTACGAGTAAGCAGGGGCGATGAAATTAGCGATCATCGCCAGAGCTACTTTATAAATGAAGTATTGATGAGGGTGGTATGTTGCGAAAGTCTTTTCGACTATTGGAATCAGTAACCGTCCCGTGAAATAACAGGCGGTTGCCATTGTCCGCTTGTAAGTGTTTCGTCGGGTAAATACATTCTCAGTGTTACAGCAAATGGTTCTTTTGGGATCGGCAACCAGTTCGTCGTTTCCTTTGGCGGCTCGTGCTGCAACAAGATGGTCGTGCTGCCATCTTGATTAATGTCTAGTGTGTCTCGGCTTTTGATTGCGTAACGCCCGATTGGATTAGCCGTTAAATAGCCGTTTTCATCGTAAACCGTGAGCGACCAGAATGCGTTTGCAGGGGGTAGAGCGCCTGCTCCAAATTCGATGCGATAGCTGTGGTCGCCAGAAAGCAGTTCACCATTGCCATCGGTGGTGGTATTCGCGTAGATAGCCTCTTCAGAGGGTAGAGCAGCTAATGCAATGTTCGCGATCGCTGCGCGAGTTTGATAATCACTTCCATATCGACCTATACCCTGAGTTCTCATTGCCCAGCCGTTGATGAGTTCTCTTTCTACGGAGGCTTCGATGCTTGGTCGAAGTTGATTCTGGGTGAGCGAAACGGCTTGATTCAATATAAATCGATTCCACGGGTTAAGGCTGGCGTAGTCGAAGTTGATGTCGGGTAGCAAACCAAATGAGCTTATCTTCTCCAGCATGGGTTTATCGACAGGGCTAATTGAGTGCATTGTCCCCATCAGTCGCATGAGTTGGTTCAGAAAATCTCGCGCATCAAGTGCATTGCTTATTGCGGCGGGGTTGGATGACTGAGCATCTGTAGGGAATTCCAGTATGTCGTCTTTCCACGACTCGGTGTTGTATTCTTGCAGGGACATAAGCTTAAAGCTCGATTGCAAGGCAAGCGCGTTGTTGAGGTCTTTCTCGCTATGGACTTGCAGTCTTCCAATTAGCCACACTACTTGAGTGGGTGACACTATTTTAGTCAGGCCCGCCGGTAATTCATGATCGCAATCTGGACCGCTAATCAAGTATTTACCAGCGGCAGTGCCTGTTTTTCTGGTGCCTACGGCATCGAAAACATTGGTCCACATATCCATAAACGGCATCACATAGTAGCGATCCGCTATTTCCGGGACGGATAGTACGACGGGTTGTTCCGAAAGATCGAGCCAGGCGACACTGTACAGTGTATCTCGATTAGGTCGAACAACCGTTCTGAATGTGTGGTCGGGGAACGTGCGGCTGTGTACAAAGTGGTTCGGCGGGTAGGACGAGTCATCCATAAATGCCTTACGCGTATTCTCCATAAGAACCAACGGGTAGCCGTAAAGATAGATTTCACTGGCAGCTTTGATTCGATTGATCGTGGTCGATAATGCATAGAAAACTATGGCAATCAGCAGCAGACCACCGATGAGAGCTAGTGGGCGTTTAGGCATGCGTGACAACCTTCTTCTGCGTCTTATTATTTTAACTAACGGGGCTGGTAATGATCGGCCGAGTAACGATCACCTCAGTGGCTTTGAGGCCTGCATCGCGGTGTGGAAGCGCTGCCCGATACTCCGGATCAACGATCATATCTATGAATGCGTCGATATGCTGATACTCCATCGTCGCGATACGATCCCAGTGTTTATCGCTGCCAATGAGCTGTTTTTCTACAGTCGCGAGCGTCATCAATCTGCCGCCACGTTTGACAACTTGTTCAAATGCGACAGCACCGTATTTATCATAGGCTTCTGATCCAGTCAGTTCCTCGCCAGCCAGAGCATGATCGGTCGGATATTCGGCTTTGTCCTTGAAAGCAAGCAGATTCAAGAAATGAAATGGTCCCTTTTGCTCACCCTCGACAAGCGCTCTCAATTGCTGTGCATTGGGTTCATTGGGTGAGGATTCATTCAGTAGTTTTTGGATGATCTCTTCTATGTTATGGCTCATGGTGCCTGTACTCAGCTTAGATTGAGGGCTTTCTTTTCCTTGTTTAGCGTGCTTTTGACTTCGGGTACGTCTTTGACCGCGTTAATGAGCGACGAGAGCTTGGGCCACTTGTCTCCGTCTACGGTGTACCCCGCATATTCTGCGTTAATGAACGGGCTGACTATCGCGAGATCGGCCATGCTGAATGTGCCAAAACGGAAGCCCTTCTCTGGCAATTGGTCTTCAAGGTAGCTCAATATTGGCGGTAACTGCTTGTTAATTATTTTTGTAACAAGCTCTTCGTCCGGTTCCTGTTTAAAGGCGAACGGCCGCATGAATCGTTGAAAAAATATCCCAGTAGCGAGTTCGGCGATGCGTCCGCCGCCGAGGTCTTCATACCAATCGGTCATCGCTGCTTCGTTTTTTTCCTGAGGATAGAATGCAGGCTCAGGGTAATTTCTCTCGATGTAGCGGCATATCACTTTGGAGTCGCCAAGGCTTAACTCGCCATCGACCAGGGTCGGTATTTTTCCAAGCGGGTTAATCTTTAGATAGTCTTCATCGCCAGAGAAGGGCATTTGGGGGACGATTTCATAGGGGATATTCTTGTAATCCAGAATAATAAATACTTTGCGCACAAACGGTGAGCCGTGAACGCCATAGACTTTAATCATTAATCTCTACCTTTGTAGTCGGTAATGTAGTTGGCAATGTAGTCACTAATCTTGTTAACAATATTTTCACTCAGTTGTCCGCGAGCTCCTGTTTCCGGTCAGATCGGTATATCCAGACTTGCAGGCCGTGGTCAACCACCGAATTTTCGTTTCGTCTTGAGTATTTGGTCAAGTGCCAATGGGTTACAGTTGGCGGTTGCCTGTATCAAAAGTCGTCAGGACTCGACCCATTGTCATGTTTATAATATGGCATCAAGTGTGCCATAATAAAGCCTCGCGTTCTACCGTGGAGACCGTGTTGGTAATGACTACAGATAATGATTTCGTCCGGCTTATCGGTGGTATCGGATCGCCGTATACACAAAAAATGGTTGCCCTGCTGCGCTACCGCCGTATTCGGCACACCCCGATCTGGGAACAACCGCAGATTGTGTGTGAAAAACTCGGTATCGAAAAACCAAAGCCGGTGCTTATGCCTACCTTTTTGTTCGAGGAACAGGGCGGTATCAGGGCTGTCTGTGATTCAACACCCATTATTCGAAGGCTTGAAAAACAATTCGCTGATCGATCTGTTCTTCCAGTTGATCCGGCGCTAGCGTTTGTGGATTACCTCCTTGAGGATTTCGCCGATGAGTGGTGCACGAAATATATGTTTCACTATCGTTGGCATTTCGAGTGGGATGCCGATAACGCCGGAACCTTGCTGCCCTTGCATTTCGATGTGTCTATGCCGCGGAAGCAGCTTGAAGGGTTTAAGGATATGTTTACCGACAGACAGGTTAATCGACTTTATGTTGTCGGCTCTAACGACACGACTGCGCCTATAATCGACCAGAGCTATCGGCGTTTTCTGAATGCTATGAACAAACTTTTAAACGCTCGAAAATATTTGTTTGGTAGCCGGCCATCGGCCGCCGATTTTGCGCTCTATGGTCAGCTAACGCAGCTCGTCGGTTTCGATCCAACGCCGCGAGCAATCGCTGAGGAAATCTCGCCGAGAACGGTTGCCTGGGTGGACTTGCTGAGAGATCAAAGTGCTTTAGAGCCCGAGCCTGAAGATTGGCTTTCGCTAGAGGAGAGTGCAGATGCCTTAGCGGATTTATTGCTAGAGGTTGGTAGAACCTATGCGCCAGCCCAGCATGCGAATGCGGGGGCGGTACTCGAGGGCAGGGAGACTTGGAGTTGTCAGATCGACGGCGAAACCTGGACCCAGCCTACGTTTCCTTATCAGGCGAAGTGTTTGCAGAAAACGGTTGAACTGTATCAAACGCTTAACGAGAAGGATAGGGGGCGGGTCGATCGCGTATTAGCGGGTACTGGTGTTGAAGCGATGTTGATCAGTCAGTGAGTTGTTCCCTCGAAGCCTGCACAAAGGAGTAAATTCATGTTGTACCGCATAGCCGTTTTGGTCTCGCTGGTTTTCTGTGCTCAGCTTTCTCTGGCGCAGAGCCAGGCTAGCATAGCAGGGTTCTGGAAGCACGAAAGCGAATCCGGTTGGATAAAAATCGATATGGTTGAAGGAACAGGAACTATCGTGGCGAATGAGAAGTTCCCAGAAAGAATTGGCGAGACATTTCTAAAAGAATTAACAGCGAATGATTCAGGCGCAGATTGGATTGCCCAGATTTATGTTCGTCAGCTGGATTCCTTTCGACAAGCTAAACTCTTGATGCCTGAAAAAAACAGACTTCGTTTTACCATCAAGATGGGTTTTCTAAGTCGATCGGTTGACTGGGTCCGAGCAGAGCTACCTACGTCGGAGCCTAATAGCAAAAACAGCGAGTCTTAGTTTTTTCGCCTCTTTATAGCTTCTACCGAAAAGATGAAACCCCAAGCTTCGGTGTCTGATTACGGGAATTCTATGCCATGAAAAGATGGTTACTCAGGCTTTTCTTTTTTCTCTCATGCGCTTTTCTGATCGCATTCTGGCAGCTGTTTTTCTCGACCCGGCCCGCGCTTATGATCGAGCCGCAAGTGCTTGCGGGAGATGGCAGTACCCTCAATTACTGTGACTTGCCCACACTGGATAATAGCGGAAAGCAAGCCGTAGATATTCCGAAAGGAAACACGCCGGGCTGCAGTTACACGCACTTCCCATTGCCAGTTTTGGCGGAATGCACAGAACCATTACCCCCTGAAGCGGACGATATACGGGGCTTATGGCTTGGTGTCGAAGGCGGGCATGTCGGGCATGTAGAGCGAGTTGAGCAGTGTGGCTCGCGTGTCGTGATAACGACCTCGGGCATTATTCATGACGGTGGCCCAAATGCCAATGCCGATACAATAGGATTAAATTCCAATGATACTGAAGGGTCTGTGCTGTTTACTGTGGGTGAGAAAGAGTATTGCGCAAGAACCTCTGCCAGTATGACCTGGCACAATAAAGTGCTCGAGTTTAATGTATTTGGCTGGGGGCCGGTCGTCGTTAAGCGCTACCGGGACGGTGAGCAACTGGTGTGGGAATACGCCGATGGCAGGCAGACACGCATGGATCGAATATGTCACTTGCCCGCCAATAAGAAAATTCCTGAGCCCAGAGGCAAGCGAATCGCAATATTCTAGGGCACTTAAGGGTGCACTCAGTTGCTCCTTGTTTCCGCGGGTTGCACCTTGGTTTCTTCACACCGTGCTGGGTACCACATCGTTTATCCAGCCTCCTACATAGGGTTGAGCTATGAAAATAATAAAAAAGCTGTCACTCGGTTTATCAGTCTTACTGATTCTTGTATTGGCAGGAGGCCATTTTTACCTGAACTCGGGCTCCAAATCACCTGATAACTCAGTCTGGACTGCGTTTATTGGTCGAGACACGACGGTTGGTATCCTTCCCGATACCTATGCGAACTACTATACCTATGCGCTCGTGCGTACTAGCAAAAACACGGCATTCAAAGTGTCTGGTGAATTCCCTGATACTCGGTATATGAGCTTCAATGTGTATAGTCTGCATGACAATACCAGTCAGGGCTCTCTGGTGGATTATCAAATCACACCTGACAATGGCTTACCCAACCGTTTTCTCGCTGATGAAAGTCAGGTGCAGACAGGCGAGCGATTCACGACTTATATCGTTCCTGAACGTTATCAAGAGCTGGAGCTTGATAACAAACTGGTGTTCAAAGATGACGTTCGTTTTCTGTTGATGGTGATCCGCTTGTATGACTTCAATGTCGATGACTTTGGTGGTGTCGAGTATCCGACAGTGCAGGCTTTGTCTTTCGAGAGTGATGGTGAGCAGCAGTTTGAAGCCCCTGTCAGTCTGCCCAGGCCACTGGACTTGCGCGCCATTGTGCAAAGAGTGAGTTTGCCCGGGATGGTGGCTCGGCTCGGGGAACTCTACGAAACTGAAGCTAAGGCGCCGTTAGAGCAATCATTGATGAGCAATGAGTACCAATCGATTCCTTTTCATGCCGTCGATGATAGCGGGTACATCGCCAACCATGACAATCGCTACTTGATGGCTGCTGTGACTCAAAGGTCAGAGGAGGTCTATGTGATTAGTTTTAAATCTCCTTCGTATACGACAGGCCCTGAGAATATCAATCAGACGGATGTGCGGTACTGGTCATTTAACTTGGGCAACTCAGCGACCTATAACTTCAACGGCCTGAAAGACGAAGACGCGCTTATCGATCAAGATGGGTTTGTTACCATTGTTTTGGCTGCTAAGGATGAAGCGATAGAAAGGCAGGCTAAAGCGCTAGGCTACAATTTTATGGAATGGAATATGCCTTCGAAAGAGGGCCTGATTCTATTTAGACATATGCTGGCTAACCCAAATTTCGAAGCGCAGATTGATTCGGTGCCTCCATTTGATAAAGAGCTGGAGGACTTTGCAGCGGTTGAAGCGTATAAATTCATGGGAGACTATGCTCCTAGAGGTATTCGACTGTCAAAAGCGGAATTTCTTAGCGAGGCAGCCCGAGCTCAGCATACTGACTCAAACGGGTAAGTTAGTCATCCCGAATGAGCCCTACAGGCCGCTGCTTTTGAAGATTTGGTCGCCTAAGCTTTGGCGCTCGTCCAGCGTCATTGTCATCATAAGAGCCCCCTGATTGTAGCCAGCACACGCCAGATCCCGTGATAGTTGCCTATCTACCTTGATCATACTTTTCTGCCGACTGGTTCACATTTTCTCTAGCTTTATTTGATAAGTGAAAACGGCGGTTTTGTTTAAAATCAACACACCAGCTGTGGGCCAGTCGCATGGGCTAGCCCGCCACTCAGCTAAACTACAATATAGAAATAGAATCTGGGAGCACAACCATGAAATTAACTCACGCGATAACTCTTCTGCTTGCTTTATTCAGCCTAGTAATGAGCAGCAATTACGTATTTGCACAAGACGACAGAGACGACACTGTGGACGAGCGTTCAGAGGAGCGTACTGACGACGACTCTGAATCTGACGGCGACTCTGAATCTGACGAGGACTCTGAATCAGACGAAGACTCCGAATCCGATGAAGACTCCGAATCCGATGAAGACTCCGAATCCGATGAAGACTCCGAATCCGATGAAGACTCCGAATCAGACGAGGACTCTGATGATCGATCGGATGATTATTCTGACGAGCGTTCAGATGAGCAGTCGGACGAACGATCTGATGAGCAATCAGACGAGCGTTCTGACGAAGAATCTGACGAGCGATCTGATGAGCAGTCAGACGAGCAATCCGATGACGATAGCTCTGAGGCTCCGGTTTAAGCAAATGCGTTTAAGCTAACGCAAACACACTCAAAAACTAAAAGGTTAATAAGCAGCGAGGAATACCCTTGGCAACACTTAATCGTCTAGTTAAAGCACAGCAATGTATCGTTGCTGTGCTTTTTTCTTTTTCAGGCGCTGCGTATGCAGCCAATCAACTGGATGTCGGGCTGGGATTTGGCTCGGATGACAATATTTTCTTTACCAATACCGGTGAGAAAGAGGAGTCCTTCGGTGTTCTGGATGTTAACTACGAGTTCGACGCTGACTTAAGCGATAACTTCGAGTTTGAGGTCGATGCGGTTTATGAAGACCGTTACTTCACTGGCGAGCCTGAGGCGAGAGATAAGTTCGTTTCAGGCTTTACTCAGCTTGTTTATAAGGCGAAGAAGCATGAGTTTGGGCTACAGGTCGATCCGCAATACCGCCAGTTTGTGACTAGCGATACCGATGGTGTGTTGGTAGTTGGTGACAAGCAGCGCATAGAGACTTTGAAAGCTCGGGTATTCTCTGCGTTTGACCTAAGCCGCACGCAGTCTCTTGAGGCGGGCTATGAACGAAAGATCAAGGACTACAAAGATTCGGACTCGGATTATGATGCGGATGTTTGGGATTTCCGCTACCGAACCAAAATAACAGACGGCATTCGTTTGACGCTTGGCGGAGAAATCGAGCAGCGTGATTACGATGATCGCCTGGCTATTGATGCTCAGGGCAATTCTCAGGCTGATGAAAAGCTTGACATTAATCGCACCACTTTGCTAGTCCGTGGATCCTGGCGTCCTGCCGCGAATCAAAAATACTCTCTGGAATACAAGTACCGTGAAAACGACGATGATTTCGAGGACTATTTCGGCCACCAAAGGCACCAGCTAAGCCTGCGAACCGACTACGAGTGGAGCAGCGGCATTGCGCTCGAGACCAAATTAAAGTTCAGCGACAAATCCTACGATGAGCAGCTCGATGATGATGGCGGCTCCCTCGACCGGGAGAAGACGAGCCTTGATCTTGAGCTGATTGTTCCTTTCGATGCGCTAGCCGGGGGGCGGCAGAGCGACTGGTACGCACGACTCGTGTACGAGTGGGACGACAGTGACTCTGGAGAAGCGCAGCGCAGCTATAAGAAGAGTGTCTACTGGTTTGCGGTTCACAAGGTGTTTAATTGACAGAGCATCCGCTCAGGCTCAATGCTGGCGAGGTCAGTAGGCGGGTTTTATTCATCTGTCTGACGGTTGAGCTGCTTATACTGTTGCTGGACCTGTTAGTCGTTTACTTTCAGCTTATTGATTCTTCCTCCTTGAGGAAAATATTCAATGTGGCGCGCGAGCAAAGTCTTGGCACCTGGTTTTCAGTTGTTCAGGCTGCTGCAGTTGGGGCTACTCTACTTGGCCTGTATTGGGTCTCTAAGCTACAGGGCGCGAGACCCTATGGATGGCTATCGATAGCGCTATTCTTCTTCTATATATCGGCTGACGATGCGGCAAAGATCCATGAACGGGTAGGTGGCTATATGGGCAAGCTGGCGGAGGCCGAGCAGGGGACAGTACTGTCCACCATAGCCGGTTTCACGCCGTCCTATAACTGGCAGTGGGTGTTCCTGCCTTTTTTTGCCGTGGCGGGCTTGCTAATACTCTTTTATCTCTGGCGACAGCTCACAAACACTAAACTTCGGCTGGTTATCATGGCTGCCTTTGGCTGCTGGGTGGTGGCCGTGGGCATTGATTTTGTCGAGGGTATCGATGGTTTGTTCGAATCGATAGCTGAGTCCCTCGAGGTAAAACGGTATACCGTGAGTCATCCCTTTCTGATGTTAGAGGAGTTTCTTGAAATGTTCGGAACCTCGTTATTCCTCTACGTCTTCTTGCATCAGTTGATTAATCAATTGAACGATTTTCTATTCGATTCATATCCTGGGCGCAACTAAGAACCGCTCTTTGTATTGATGAGGAGTGGTATGCCGGTTTGATGGTTGTCACCACCAATAGGAATTCAACGTGCTCTGCTTGGCTCTCCTTCGTCCGATCGGTTCAGCCGAGGATAATTAAGCGGGTATGTAGTGCGTCTGGTAAGGAATGGCCGGGCCAAAAGCTAGCCGTCCCAACAGGCGTAATTATTCTGATCCTCAGTCCATTTAGCCAGCCATAAAAAAAGGCCCTGATCGCTCAGAGCCTTTTTCGTTGACCTCATTGAGGTCACAACTGCGTTGCAAACTTACTTGCGACGAGCAGCCATCAGGCCAGCCAGAGCTGAACCGAACAACCATGCAGCTGCTGGTACAGGTACAGCTGCTGTGCCGTTGTTTACGTTGATGTTGTCGTAGAAAACGCCAGATGGGTTTCCGCCAGACGCAACGCTGATGAAGCCGATCTGCAGAGTTTCGCCAGCAAATGCTGCGTCACCCAGTGCAAGGCTCAAAGTGACGCCTTCAGACCATGCGCCAGTCAGAGTAGTAGTGTCGAGGAAAGTTGAACCCAGAGTCGCGAAGCTGCCATCTGAAGTTTTGATAACTTTGATGAACGCAGCTGCAGTAGTAGGTGCAGCGAGGTTACCCAGCTTGCCATCGAAAGAGAAGTCAACTGTAGTACCGATGTCGCCAGCGCCGATGATGCCGATGTCGCGGAACAGGTTAGCTTCGATCTGGAAGCCAGAACCGTCGAAATGGTTAGCGTTGTTGTAGTCGCTGAAAGTGTTCAGCTGCTGAGCGCCTTGGTTTGCACCACCTTCACCAACAGCAACACCTGAGAAAGCACCGCCGTCGTTTGGAGCTGGGAACGCGAAGTAGTTGTATACGAAGCCGCCGCCAGAATCGAAGACGTTAGCGCCTACCAACCAGCCGTCATCTCCCAGTGTAGTAGTTGTAGCTGCATCGTAACCTTCAAAGTCGTTAGAGTAGCTGATTGCAGCGTTAGAAGCAGATGCGAAGACGAATGCGCCAGCTGCAACTGCAGTAGTTAAAGCATTAAGTTTCATCGTTAATTCTCCAGGGATAAAACATTTATTAAAAAATCCATTACTAGTTATTTGATATCCATTTCACGCGTGATTCCTCTGACGACCCCGGGGAGGGGTCGCCGGAGAAAATTGGGTCTTACTTGATGGCTGTGCGACGAACCGCTACAACGCCACCAAGCAGGCCAGCAAGAATCGCAAGAGCGATTGCTGGAACAGGAACGGCAACGGGCGATGGAGCCTGAGTGACTGTCATCGAGACGTTGTCGTAGTAAACGCCTGAGTTGTCGAAGTTACCTGCGAAGCTTTGGAAGCCCACTTGCAAAAGTTGCCCATTGAGAAGTGGGTCAGTCAGGTCAAGAGTGATGGTTTCAGTAACCCAACCGCTCTGTGACGCTGCAGTCGTGTCAACCACGAGTTCGTTGGTGGTGGCGAAACCGGCGCCTGGGTCAATCGTCTTGACAAATGCGCTGGCAGTACAGGTGCCTGAGCAGTTATTACCAACAGCTAGGCTCTCGTCTGATTGGGTGATCGGATTAATTACCTGATCAGGGCGCTTGTTCCTGCTGAACCAGGTCGATTCGAGATCCAGCACTCGGGTGTCCTCACAGCTTGCTGAGTGGTGCGCAGAGGCTGGTCTTCGCCTGACTGCACCGCGCGCTATACCTGCCGCCGAACCCCGCTGGCTGCTGGCGATTGCCACCAACAGCGAATCCAGTGTCGTAGCAGCCTGATAACAGGGAGTTGGTCATGAATCGCTACAGCAACAACGATATCCAGGTCTCCTTCGAATTTTTCCCGCCTGCCAATGCGGAAATGCAGAAAACCCTGTGGCAGTCTATCGAACGCCTGTCTCCGCTTCGGCCGAGGTTTGTGTCGGTGACCTATGGCGCCGATGGCTCAACCCGCGAGCGCACACACGAGTCCGTGCATCGAATTGTGACTGAAACAGACTTGACGGCAGTCCCGCACCTGACCTGCGTGGGTGCCAGCAAGTCAGAAATCAACGACATCGCAGCGCGCTACCACGACATGGGTATTACCCACCTGGTTGCGCTGCGAGGCGACCCGCCAAAAGATGCTGACCGATATCAACCCAATGCGGACGGCTATGCCTATGCTGCGGATCTTGTGGCAGGACTCAGGCAGGTTGCTGACTTCGAGATCAGCGTTGCGGCTTATCCGGAAACGCACCCGGAAGCGCCAGATGCAGACTTTGATCTCGACAACCTCAAACGCAAACTTGATGCGGGCGCGACACGGGCCATCACCCAGTTTTTCTTCGAGACCGAAACCTACCTGCGGTTCCGCGATCGCTGCGCTGCTGCAGGCATAGATTCATCGATTGTGCCGGGCATACTGCCGATCACTCGCTTTCCCCAGTTAACCAGGTTCGCAACTGCTTGCGGTGCGTCGGTGCCGGATTGGCTGCATGAGCGCTTTGACGGCCTCGACGACGACCTGGAGACGCGCAAAATGATCGCCGCCAGTGTTGCGATTGAGCAGGTCAATGAGCTGCAGCGCGAAGGCGTTAACGAATTTCACTTTTACACACTGAATCGTTCAGAGCTGACATTCGCTATCTGTCATGCCCTGGGCGTTCGTCCCAGCCAGGCGGCTGCCTGAGGACATCATGGACAGACAAGAACGGATAAGCCTCCTGTTTGAGGCGCTGAGCAATCGCATTGTCGTATTGGACGGTGCGATGGGCACAATGATTCAGGCCTACAAGCTTTCCGAGGACGATTATCGTGGCCAGCGGTTTGCTGACTGGGGTCACGACCTCAAAGGAAACAATGACCTGCTGTCATTGACCCGACCGGAGGTAATTCGCGAGATACACGGAAAGTTCCTTGCGGCAGGTGCCGACATCATTGAGACCAATACCTTTAACTCCAATGCACCGTCGATGGCGGATTACGGCATGGAGTCGATGGTTGCAGAACTGAATCTCGCGTCGGCGAGACTCGCCAGGGAATGTGCGGACGAGGTTGCCCACAGCAGCGGTGTACCCAGGTTCGTTGCTGGCGTGCTTGGCCCAACAAACAGAACGGCGTCGATATCACCTGATGTGAATGATCCGGGCTACCGCAATATCCGTTTCAACGAGCTTGTGGACACCTATCGCGAGTCCGCTATAGCGCTGGTCGAAGGCGGTGTCGATTTCCTGATGATTGAAACCATCTTCGATACGCTGAACGCCAAGGCTGCGATCTTTGCGGTAAGGCGCGCCTTCGAGACGCTGGGCTTCGAAATTCCGATCATGATCTCGGGAACGATCACCGATGCGTCGGGACGTACGCTGTCTGGCCAGACGACGGAGGCCTTCTGGAACTCTGTACGGCATGCCAAGCCATTCATGATCGGCCTGAACTGTGCACTCGGTGCAAGTGAGCTCAGGCCCTATGTCGCTGAGCTTTCCCGAGTCGCTGACACGGCGGTCAGTGCCCACCCGAACGCTGGCCTTCCCAATGAATTTGGTGAGTACGACGAGACACCTGAAGACATGGCTGCGGTCGTTGGCGAATTTGCGGCAAGCGGACTTGTAAACCTTGTTGGCGGTTGTTGCGGCACGACGCCGGATCATATTCGTGCACTCAAAGAGGCCGTAGACAACTGCGCGCCGCGCGAGATTCCCGATATCCCAGTTCGTTGTCGCTTGTCAGGGCTGGAGCCGCTGACAATTGGTCCAGACGATCTTTTTGTGAACGTCGGTGAGCGTTGCAACGTCACAGGCTCTGCGCGATTCCGCAAACTGATCGAGGCAGATGATTACACCGAAGCGGTCAACGTCGCACGTGTGCAGGTAGAGGACGGAGCGCAGATCATCGACGTCAATAT
>CAZDEW010000019.1:0-42355 GCA_964504585.1 uncultured Pseudomonadales bacterium
AAATTCCGGCGCTAATGCCTGTGCCGATTATGACCGATTAATTGTTTAAGCGATAGCGTTCGCTTCGCTTTGTACGATCTTGCACCTGCCCTACGAGCTGCCCACAGGCTGCGTCAATATCGTCGCCACGCGTTGTCCTTATTGGTGCGATTAAGCCAGCCTCGTTCAACACGCGCTGAAAGGCCTTGACGCGATTATTGCTGGGCCGCCGATAGTCAGACTGCGGAAAGGGATTGAACGGGATGAGATTTATCTTGCAGGGTACATCTCTTAGCAGTTCAACCAACTCCGCCGCGAGTTCTAGGGTATCGTTCACGCGATCGATTAGCGTGTACTCGATCGTCATGACACGCTTGTCCGGTAGACCGTTCATATAATCCAGACTCGCCTGCAATAATCTCTGGATCGGATACTTGCGATTAATCGGTACCAATTCATTGCGCAGTGCATCGTTAGGTGCGTGCAGAGAAATCGCCAGCGAGCAATCGCTGACTTCTCCAAGCTTTTCTAACATTGGCACAACGCCCGATGTCGACAGCGTCACACGCCTCTTAGACAAGCCGTAGGCGAGATCGTGCATCATAAGGTCCATAGCGGCGACCACGTTATCGAAGTTCAATAACGGCTCGCCCATGCCCATCATCACCACGTTGGTAACGCGGCCAAACTCATCGGCCGATCTCGACGCCGTTGGAAAGCCGTCAAAAGAATTGATGGCCAACCATACCTGCCCAATAATCTCTGCCGCGCTCAGATCTCGCATGAAACCCTGTTTGCCAGTCGAGCAAAAACTACAGTCAAGACTGCAGCCGACCTGAGAGCTCACACAAAGCGTACCGCGGTTTTCTTCGGGTATATAGACAGTTTCAACGCAGTTACCTGACGCAACCTGAATGATCCACTTGCGCGTACCGTCGCTGGAATCTTCCTGACTGACAACCTTTGGCGGTCTAATTTCTGCTTTGTCGGCAAGCGTCGCGCGAAGCGCCTTACTGAGATCGGTCATGGCGTCAAAATCGATGACGCCACAGTGGTGGATCCACTTCATTATCTGACGCGCGCGGAAAGGCTTTTCGCCTAGCAAACCAAGCCAGTCAACCAGCTGCTGGTAAGTCATACCCAGCAAGTTGGCTCGATGACCTGGCTCAGCGTCAACCCCAGCCCCAGCATCACCTGGTTCAAGATCTACAACGGGAATATTATCCTGCATGATCTCGCCGCTCACTCAGAATATTCAGTCGGAACCCGCCCACTTGCACCAGGCCTTCACGCGGCATTAGAAGCGCGCGCAAACCTCAGACTGCTCAAAGAAATAAGCGATCTCTCTGGCTGCAGATTCAGGCGCATCGGAACCGTGTACCGCATTGGCATCAATCGACTCAGCAAAGTCAGCGCGAATGGTGCCAGGATCAGCTTCTTTCGGGTTGGTTGCACCCATGATCTCGCGGTTTTTCGCGATTGCTCCCTCGCCCTCAAGCACCTGAACCATGACCGGCCCAGACGTCATAAAGGACACAAGGTCATCGTAAAATGGCTTGCCCTGATGTTCTGCATAGAATCCGCCGGCTTTGTCTGCGTCCATATGCAGCATCTTGGCGGCAGCGATTCGCAGACCTGCTTTTTCAAAACGGGCGTAGATATCGCCGATTGCATTCTTGCCAACGGCGTCGGGTTTTACAATTGATAGCGTGCGTTCAATTGCCATGGATATTCTCCTGAAAACGGAAATCTAGAGGAAAGAAAAACTATCTGCCCGTGAGCAGCTACAGGAGGGATTTTTCAGTGAACATCGCCAAACTGAGCCCGGGCTCGCGGCGGCGGATTATATGTAGATTGACACAGCCGAACAACGCAAAACCGGTGCATGGCAAATACTTGGCTGCATTCGTCAAAAAAATGCACAATTAGCCGGATTAGCCGTAGTTTCGCGCCACATACTGCTCGACCAAGCCCTGAAATTCAGCGGCAATATTATCGCCCTTCAGCGTCACGTCTTTCACGCCATCTACATAGACTGGCGCCACCGGCCTCTCCCCCGTACCAGGCAAACTGATGCCGATATTAGCGTGCTTGCTCTCTCCCGGCCCGTTGACCACGCAGCCCATCACTGCAACATTCATGGTCTCAACACCGGGGTATTGCTTGCGCCAGACGGGCATCTGATCGCGCAGGAAGGCCTGAATATCCTCTGCAAGCTGTTGAAAATAAGTACTCGTTGTGCGCCCGCAGCCCGGGCAAGCGACAACCATGGGAGTAAAGGCGCGCAAGCCCATGGTTTGCAAAATCTCTTGCCCCACCTGAACTTCTTTGGTCCTGGCGCCGCCGGGCTCTGGGGTTAGGGAAATTCTGATCGTATCCCCGATATTGTCCTGCAGCAGCACAGAAAGCGCTGCCGTCGACGCAACGATACCCTTCGAGCCCATGCCTGCCTCAGTTAAACCCAGATGCAAGGCATAGCGCGACTGCGCGGCGATTCGCCGGTAGATCGTCACCAGATCCTGAACCTGGCTGGTTTTGCAGGAGAGAATAATTTTGTTCGACTGCATCCCGACTGACTCTGCGAGCGCTGCGCTCTCCAATGCCGACTGTATGACAGCATCCTGCATAATTTTCTCGAGTGGCCGCGGTGCAGCAGACTGGTTGTTTTCATCGAGCAGTCTGGCCAAAAGCGCTTGGTCGAGACTACCCCAGTTGACACCAATTCGAACCGGCTTATCGTGCCGACAGGCAATCTCAATCATGTCGCAGAACTGCGCATCGCGCTTGGCACCACGACCTACATTACCGGGGTTAATGCGGTACTTGGCCAGGGCCTCCGCGCAGGCCGGATTGTCCGACAGCAGCTTGTGTCCGTTGTAGTGAAAGTCGCCTACTAACGGCACATTAATGTTGCGAATCGCAAGGCGCTCCTGAATATGTGGAACGGCTTGTGCAGACTCTTCGTTGTTGACCGTAATGCGCACGATCTCCGAGCCGGCCTCAGCAAGCGCCATGATTTGCGCACTGGTAGCGTCAACATCGGCAGTGTCGGTGTTTGTCATCGACTGCACCACCACCGGGTTGCCGCCGCCGACCTTTACGCCGCCGACATCGACACAGTGACGATCGAGGACTTCACCCACACTTTCTGCACGTTCTACTAGGGACATAACTATCTGAAATTGACTGGAAGAATCAGCCGCACTCGCGACTGAAACAAACTTCAACCGTGGAAGTGTCGAGAATTCTAGAGGAATGCCGTGGCGAGGCCAAGTCAAAAATTAGCGATTGCGCAGTGCCAGATAAGGCCAGGGAATCCAGCTCATCTGGCTGCGAGATGAATTAAAAACCTAAGAGGGTAGAAAATCGAATGAATAGTTGACTTCCGTTACGCCAACGTCCGCGGCGCCAAACTGAATCATGCGTATCCGTGAGAGCAGGCGCTTTTCGAGCGTGGGGTCAGCCAGCTCACTGTTTAAAAGCTTAATGCTGGAAATCTGACCCGAGGGGTCGATCACCATGGTGAAACCAAAAGAGCCCTCAAGCGTTGGGTTTTTCCGCAGCGCGCGATTATAGACTGAGTAAATCGCCCCCTTATTGCTATCCATAACACGCCGAATTTCATCCGCACTGCGGCTCTGCTGATAGTCAGCGCCGGCACTCACAGCCTCTACGGCGGCAACTGCTGCTTGCGAAACCACGACATCAGCGCGCTCCTGTCCCGCGAGCGCCACGCCCGTCGACTGTCGGTTGACTGCTGCAGTAGCGGAAAGTCCCCCACTATTGCTGGCACTTGCGATCAGATTCCTTTCGACCTTCGCCGCAGACTGGCTACCTTTTGACAACGTCGAAACCGAACTGGCGCTGGTTTTTTCACGCATGGAAGACAGCTCATTCGACAACGCTAGCAGACCTGAGTTAGCTGCTTTCTCTCGCGCTTTGGCGCGAAGTTCCGCCTCGGTAGGCACCTTTGGCTTCACCTGCTCCTGCTTGACCGGCTCTGGTTTCGTTACCGGGGCTTCTTTCTTTGGCGCTGGCTTGGGTTTTTCGACTGGCTTAGGTTTTTCAACCTTCGGAGGTTCCGCTTTCGGCGGCTCTACGACAGGTTCTGGCTCAACAACGGGTGGGACGACGGTCTTCTCTATCACCAGCTTGGCATACTGCTCGCGATCGGACTCGACCGGTGGTGCGAGTGGCTTGCTCTTTGGCATGAACGAGACCAGCACGGCCAGCATGATACAAACGCCAACGGCGTGCATCAGCCAACGCTTGAAACGACGATCCTCTTCGAGGCCCTGTTCCCAGGGCATAAGCGCAGCGGGGCGTGGCAAGCCCGTCACCGCAGCCGAAGCCCGTGTAACACCAGCCGCCGCTGCGGAACCGGCACTACCGTGATTTCTGGCAGCTGAAGCAACCATACGCTAACCGCTCACCTCTGCTGCACCAGGTCGCTGACCACCGAATTCGGTTGCCAGACCAATGTCTCGATAACCGGCTTGCGCGCTCGCGTGCAGAACCCGTTTCAAAATCGCATAGCTGGTGGCCGCATCACTCATGATAGAGACGCCTCGGTTTAATTCCCCCTCTTCAACCGCAAACGTTGTGGCCTGCTCTTTGCTAAATTCGTTAAGCGCAGTCTCAAGCGCTTGCACTGACTTGCCGCTATCGAGATCGGCGAGGGTCGTGACTATCTGATCGCGGAACAGTATCTCGCTCGCAGTGATCTTGATCACCGGAACGTCATTGGGCTTGAGCGTGGCATAGGATTTAGGCAGCTCAACGCTCGCGTCTGGCTGCAGAACCTCAACATCGCCGCTGTTGAGCATGAGGAAGAAGACCAGAATCGTAAAGATATCCATTAGCGATACCAGATTCAGCTTGCTCGAACCGTTTGCAGCTTTGGCTTTCGCCTTCGCCCCTATCACACCACCGCCAAAGGTTGGCGTTGCGAGATGATTGAGCGGGGAAGTTCCAATGACTTGTCTCATTTTAACTATGCCTTTTGATCTACACGCGGTTCATCAGGAGCCAAATGCACCGTCAGGAAGATCCGCAAAAGCAATATCCGGGAAAAGCTCTGCGTCAACGACACTGGCAGCGACGACCGTCTCGTAGGCACGTACAGCGTCCATCGCTGAAATAATACTGGCGTAGGGCGTGTCTTCCTGAACCAGAAAATTAATCGAGCGACGATCGGCATCTTTACTGCGCAGATGTCGCTTCAGTTCCTTGAGCACGCTGACCAGCACGTCGTAGTCCGGTTGCACTTGCTCTGAATCGTTTTCACCTTGCGCTAGCGGTATATTCGGAATTGAGCGCAGCAAAACACCTTCAGGAAAATTAACCGCAAGACCCTCTGCGCTCATAACCAGTTCAACCTGTTGCTGTTGCAGCGCCTCGCTAGTCGACCCCGCAGCTTCAGGCAGCTGTAAGTCAATGATCGTAATTCGGGTAAACACCATGCTAAGCAATAACACGGGGACGAGCACGATCATCAGATTCATGAATGGCGTGATATCGAGGTCCGCCTGTTCTGCAGCTGCTCGCTGACGATTCTGGTAAGACATAATTAATCCGCTGTCTAAGGAAACTAGCGCTTAGCGAATTTAAGCTGCGCTGCGCGCAGCGGAAGCGTTGCTGGACACTTGCGGTTTAGCCGTCACGTTATTGATAAACTTCACACAGATAATATCCAGACCATCGACAACCTGCGCCGTTTTACTCTGTAACATAGCGTGTATCAGCAAAAGCGGTATTGCAGAGATCAGACCGAAGGCGGTTGTATTCATCGCGACCGAAATACTCTGCGACAGAAGCGTCGCTTTGGTAGCAGGGTCTGCATCAGCTACAGCAGTAAACGCTGCAATCAAACCCACAATTGTGCCGAGTAGCCCCAACAGCGTGGCGACGTTAGCAAGCGTTGCGAGGTAAGCCGTACGTTTTTCCAGATGCGGTACACACTCCATAGAGGCTTCCTGCATCGACGCCAGAATGTCCTCGCGCTGCCGGCTCACGCTCATTGTCGCCATTCCGGCCCGGACAAGACGGCTTGCGTGGGCCGACGATGACTTCACGTAGTCGTAGAGTTGCTGGTACTGGTTCTCTGCGAGTAGCGGCTGCATTTTCTTAAATGCACTTCGGTTTTGCACTTTGGCCTTACTGAGATAGAACCAGCGCTCCGCGGCTATCACCAGACCCAGCGTGAGCACTAACGCAATCGGCACCATAAACGGCCCACCTGTCTGGAAAAAACCGAGTAAGTTATTCAACAGTTCCATGATGTGTGTTCTCTTGTTTGTCCGCCAGCGAACTGATCACTGCGAAAATTTCGATTGAAACGTAATGCGGGTAGCCAGACCGGCTGACGACAACTGCGCTCCCTCGCCACCCGTGCCGGAGGGAAGGATCGCTCGTTTACCCCACAATATGACTACTTTTTAGGCTAGCGCAGACAGGCTAAAAATCGCCTTTTAAAGCGGCTTAGTTGGCGTTTTGTGATTCGCCCCACAGGACAAAGTGAACGCATGCCCGCAGCGACATGCTAACGGCTTGCGGATATGGAATGCGCGCGGAATAAGCAGAACTGCGAGCGAAGTCGCAGTTCGAGGGTGATTTAGCGTGAAAGAAGAAGTTTGGGGATTATGGCGCGGCGTGACGCTGCAAGGATTCGCTGACAAGGCGCCAAATTTTTGGATTAAAACCCATGCCGAGGTGCGCACAGTCGATTAGCCAGTGCTCGACATTGGGGTTGGTTTTGTCGACTGCAGCGCGCCAGTCAACGACTGCATCCGATTTGCTAAAGATCAGGGTGATCGGCTGCTTGATTTCCAGCTGATCCGTCTTTGCTACCTGCTGTTCAATCCAGTCTATATCGGTTCCCTTCGCGGCAATCAATTTTCCGCCGGCGGTGTACTTGGGCCCGCCAATGACAGGCGATCCAAAAGTAATGATGTGACAGACTTTTTCACCCAGCAAGCGCGCGACTTCGCGAGCGATATAACCGCCAAGGCTCCACCCGATGAGCGCTATGGGTCGCTGGTAACGTTCGTAACAGGCCGAGACATTTTCAGCGGCGCGATCAATCAGATACGCTACGCCTCCCTCTCCTTTGTAGTTATCTTTGTCATAGCCGGCGGGAAAATCAAAATCCCAGTGGTCAAGCAAATCGTCCAGCGTGTGCTCGATATTTTCGCCCGCCATATTCAGCCCCAGCCCCCAGTCTTGCACGGGATAGCCGAGATTCTGCAAATGCAGCTGTAGGGGCTTCATATATCGCTCATCAGAGCCATAACCCGGAAACAGTACGACAGGCGCTGCGCTGTCAGTATCAACCTGACGCCCAAAGCGCTGCTTGTCGACAAAGCTACGCACCAGACGCCCCGGGACCACCGCAGCATCAAGCAAGGCGCGCGACTCGCTGAAAAAACGCAGTACGGAAGGTGCGGAAACCGGAGCAGCAGCAGAGAGCACTTCACTCTTAGGGAATTCTCGAATTCTGGCCAGACTCATAAACGCACCTCGCGGCTTATCATTGTGTCACTGTGATCATCTATGGCATAGCTACGACGTGCAAAGCCATCGAGATTAACTCACTACCGATTCAATCTGGCCGCCGTGGCCCTAGTCTGGCATCACGACAACCAGACCCTGCGATGGATCGAGCCTGCCGTGCAATATATCGTGATAGGCTCCTGAGAGCCCCTCCAGACCTTCAACTTCTAACAGCTGTAACCAGCTGCGACAGCGCACAGCCGCGTTTAGCACAAAGCCGAGCGTTCGCTTGTCAAACTCTTCTCGGCCCCATTCTTTGTTCAGCTTGATCATGCGGGAGGGGGCAAAGAACATTTCGCTGCGCTCCTCGATAACACCCTCTGCCGCCGGCGGCGCATCCCAGTGTGTCATCCCCACTCGGACCGTCTTGACCATGGCATCGCCCAGCAGTGTGTGTAGCTTGCCCAGCAATTCGCTGTTTCCCGCCATATCGACAATGGTTGTTTTGACGCCATCATTCAAAGCTTCAAGATTATCGTAGTCTTCGCAGGCTCCATAGACCTGCAGTGACTCAAGAAACTTTTTGTTACCCGCAGATGTCAGGCCGACAGAGGAAGGCGCCCCTTCAAACTCGCCCAAAGCGTAGGCAAGGCCCAGGCTGGTTTTGCTCGAGCCGCTCAGGATCAGTACGCGTTCGGCGCCATACCAGTCAAACTCATTCAACTGCTCTGCAATGAGATAACCCGTCAAAAAGAGAGGGAATAACAGCATTTGTTCGTTGTCGGCGCGCTCATCGTTACTGCCTCTCCGAGCAACTCGACGATAGTTGTTGTAGGCTGGAGGTAGTTCAGCGCGGTGCGGGCTCGCATCCTGAAAGCCTGCGCCAGATACTTTTTCGGGCTTTGCAATCACATGGTCGGCGGGCGGCCAGTAGCCAAAAAACCTGTCGCCGATGGCCATGCCTTCGACGTCACCCTCGACCACCTCGGCAAAACCCCACACGGGTATGACTCCCCACGCAAGTTCGCTATCACCCACCGGAGGAAAAAACTCCCAATACTTTAGGAAATCACCTGCGACTGCATAAGTAATATTGTTCGCAGTAAAACTAAAGCGCTCGACTCTTAGTTTGACAGAACCCTCGGACAAGCCTGATTCAGATTCACCACCCACCGTCTGGTAGTTGGAAAAATCGCTTCGCTTCACCTGAAATTGCTGCATTGTGTTTCCTCTTTAACGCTCTATTCGTTTAATCGAATTATTGAAATGGGACTACTAATCGCGGTGCGCTAAGCATAACGCGCCACTAACTCAGGGGATAGTGGTTCCAGCCCGTCGATGAGCTCCTGCAGCCGCTGCACTGCTGGCACTGCAGAATTCTGTATACGCTTAAGAATTGCCTGCTTGGGTAAATCTTCCTTGCTCACAGACTTAACCATTGAAGAGAATCCATCCAGCCTGCACTCCAGTATCCATTTTGAAAGATCCTTGTCCTGGCCCCAATTGTATTGATTCATCATCAATGCAAACTGCATGCGCAACCAGTCTGTGTCGTGATTCGGCAAAGGTACGACGCCGCAGAGCTGATTTTTACGAGCCTCGTCATCATAGGCCAACTCAACGTGGGCCACCATTGCCGCGCTAAAAACAGGCTGATAGGAGCGAAGAGCCTGCGGAATAATGAGATCACCCTGAAACACAGGAAGAGGGGTCAAATCCTTGATCAATCGTGCTGAGCAGTCAACATGTATCTGTCGGGTACTGGTCTCAATCTCACCTTTCTCGAGCACGATTCTATCCTTTTCAATCGAGGTAACGCGCCCCAGCCGGATAACGTTTTTAATACGGCGCAACTGCGCCAATTCCAGCTGGCTTATCGTAGCGCCATGGAACATCGCCGGTGTTACTGACTGGTCGATTCGCAGCAACACCCCGCGCGCTTCAAGCTTCAAAAACAAATCTTCAACAGACTCAGACTCAACGATAGCTTCCAGCTGGCTTGCCTGTGCCCCTATGGTGCTCTCAAAAAACTCTTCGCCCGGCTGGGTGTTTTTTCGATCCAGTAACCAGGCGTCTCTGGGCATAATCCAGCGAATACTATCGGGGTCGACGCCTTGCTCCAGCAACCAGATGCAGGCATCGATACCTGTTTTACCGCCGCCAATCACCGTATATCCCTCTGGCGGCTCGGTCACGCTAACCAGATTATTCAGCGGCATAAACGTTATGGACGGGTCGATACTGTATGCGGGCGTATGCGTTGCCGGGACCGTTGCCGTATAGTAGGTAGCATTCACTATCTTTTTGCGCACTCTGACGCGATATTCATTGCCGCTGACCGTTGAGGTAAAGGTGTAACTACCCTCCTCACCCACCAGATAGTTGCCTGTGTACTCGCACATGGGGTAGTAATCGACGCGACCGGTTGGCAAGAACTGCTCATGCATGACGTCGTTGAAATACGCGCTGACTTCCGCACCAGACGCGAGCTCATAGAGGCCTTTATTCAGTCCGGTTTCGTTAATGTAACCCTTACTCAGCTCTCTGGAGCTAACCCCGTAAAAATTTGAGGGCTGATGAAGCGTGACAAATGGATAAGCAACGTTCCAGTGGCCGCCGGGCTTGGCATGCCGATCGACCATGATGACTTCGGCATCACTCTCGCTCATCAGCACATCGACAAAGGCCATGCCTACTGCGCCAGCGCCGACCACCAGATAGTCAGTCTCTAACTCGATTATCGATTCACTCACTTCTTTTGCCTCTCGTTTAGTCGTTTAGTTTGTCTGCTGAACGCCTCGCCAGCTCATTCCTGTTAAAGGCTAAATACGCCTCAGCGTGTGTACAGGCTCTGGGTTAAACGTAAAATATAACAGCGTTATAG
Organism: uncultured Pseudomonadales bacterium; assembly: GCA_964504585.1. GTDB lineage: Bacteria > Pseudomonadota > Gammaproteobacteria > Pseudomonadales > UBA7434 > UBA7434. The sequence goes on from CAZDEW010000019.1 coordinate 10,355, forward strand.
ATTGTGGCGCATTAAACATAACGGCGTTATACTTTGTCAAGCTTTTTTTGCTCACACCGGATAAACTCCAAACCGAGAATCTCCAACAAGCGCGAGTATGCTGCAACGATGGGAAACACCGCCGAAAAAACAATCAATGCCAAGCAGGCAAATAAGACCGCGATTCTTGATGCCGCATCACGGCTATTTATTGAGGGCGGCATCAATGCACTCAGCGTACGCGCTATCGCCAAGGAGGCGGGCGTCTCGACGATAGGCATATACAGCCACTTTGACGGGAAACAAGGCATTCTGGACACCTTGTATATTGAGGGGTTTGGGCTCGTCGTCCAATCGCTCGACAGTATTGATACCACTCAATCCAACAGCACAATCCTGCGACAGGGCGCGGCAAACTACCTGGCAGTCGCGAGAGACAATAAAGCCCACTACCGCCTGATTTTTGGCGAGCGACAGCCTGGCTATGAACCCTCCGAACCTGCCAGAACTGTAGCCGCACTGGCTTTCAACAAGCTCACCGAATGGATAGCCTTGTTACTGCCCGAACGCGCCTCAAAGCAACAGCGAAAACTGGCCGCAGTCCAACTTTGGAGTTTCTTACACGGCACGGCTAGCCTGACGGACCATGATGTCTCACAGCTCGTTGACCAGGCACAATGGCAGAAACATGTATTCAGTATGCTGGAAGCAATTCACAGCGGTCTGGTTAAACAAATAGAAGGCGCATAGAGCCCGGCTGTTAGTGCGTAATCACCTTCCAGCTTTAAGGGCTAGTGTCGAACTGAGCATGATCAATTCGACTAAGTGCGGCTAGAAACTCTTTTAGGAAGTGGCGGTTCTTAAATTCGATATTAAATTTGTTGTGGAACAGCACATTGAGCTCCACGTTGGCATCTCGAAGCGTCACCGTATAGCCATCGAAGCCTGTGCTGGCGAAGACACCAAACAGCTGTTTTTCATTTTCTCGCTGCTGGCCATAACGCTGAATCTTATCGAATACACGCAGTGCCTGACGCACATCAACAGAAGTTTCCTCACTATTCATAGGCAAGACGGAAAGCGTGCTACCGATATTCGCGGTAGTTAGCGGCAATTCGATCCATCACCGCTTGCCCCTGCCAGCTCGCATAGAAGTCTTCCAGTCCGGGCGGGGTTTGCATGTAGTCAACGAAGGGGTGCTGTGGCGGCGTCGCAAACCGTGCGTATAGCGCTGACATCGTAAGATCTGCTCGGGTAAAGCTGTCTCCTAGCAGGAACCTTTGCTGATCACACAGTGTTTGATTCAGCCACTCCAGCTCCTGCTGAACAATGGATTTTGACTCCTGCCCCTGCGCGTCCCCAATATCCATTTTCTTGATCATCACCCGTCTTACTACGGGCCACATCAACTTTAGCTTTAACGCGTCGCTACCCTCGAGGTCACGCAGGAAGTTATCACGAATGCGCTTGGGGTTTTTGGTGATGGTATGCGCATAGAGCATGCGACGGGTATGTACCCCCGATAAATCATCGAGTCGCTTCTCGATCGCCAGCAACTCGTCTTTGTGCGCCTGCGGAGTCAGCGTTCTTCCACTATTGGTATTCTTCTCAGCCCAGTCAATAATTTGCGAGGAACCCTGAATCCACTCTCCGCCAACCTCTAAAACCGGCAGGGTTGACTCCGACAAACCATGCTTCCGAGCCCATCCTGCATGTAATCCGGGGACCAAATACACCGGCTCATAGTCAACGCCAAAATAATCGAGCGCCCAACGGCCTTTCTCACAAAAATGCGAGATTGCAAACAAGTAGAGTTTATTCATGGCTTCTTAATCAAGAAATTGATGTGTCACTAACGTTGCGCCCTGCTCACATTCTCGCACACTTGATTTCACGAGCGCAGAGCTTAATATGCCATCGCGCTCAAACCTGTTAGCGCTTCAGTTGTTGCATATTGCTCTGATAGTGATTACGAAATATGGTCCGCTTTTGCTCACTGTTCAGGCTTTTCAAACTCGCCATGCCTACCCTTGCCCGAGGCAAATCTTGCGGCACCGGCCGCACCTTCTCTGGCAAACTGCTCGCGACTCAAACCCCACTCCTGCATGAGACCCTCTCTAACACTTAGTCCTTGCTGCATTATCGCGGACTTGCGATCAGAAAGCATACAACCTTGAGGAAAGCCAGCGATTTGCGCTGCTAGCTCTTCAGCTTTTGCTCTAGCCTGTCCCTCTTCGACGACGTACTCGCACAAACCAATTTGCAGACACTCCTCTGCGTCAACTTTTCGACCAGTCAAAATCAGATCCATCGCCCGCCCCTGCCCAACGAGGCGAGGCAGCCGGATAGTACCCCCATCAATGAGCGGCACGCCCCAACGTCTGCAGTAGACGCCCATGTAAGCAGTGGACTCCATCACTCTCATATCACACCAGCAGGCAAGCTCCATCCCGCCCGCCACCGCAGGACCCGCGATTGCTGCAATAACGGGCTTTTTCAGCTCAAGTCGACTGGGGCCCATCGGGCCAATGATATGTTGCCCATTGTCGTTTTCCGGAAATTCCAGCTCGCTGCCCAGATCAGTCGAATCACTCAGGGTAGCGGCGTATTTCAAGTCGAATCCCGCGCAAAATGCACCGCCCTCTCCCCAGAACACCGCAACTCTCGCGGAGGCATCATTTTCAAATTCAAGAAATGCATCGTACAGCTGCCTAGCATAATCGGGGTGCATCGCGTTGCGCGCCTCTGGCCGCGAATAAATCACCGTCCAAACGTAATTATTTTTTTCAATACGAACCGACATAGAAATACCTGCGTTCTTAGTTTAGCGAGGCGGGAGTACCGGGTACCTACCTGATGGGGTCAGACCCCGATACTATAGGTATCTATCTGCCCACTTTCTAATGGTGTCTGGGATCCACTCGGTTTGCAAGGGGTCAGACCCCGGCACCTGGGGGTGTCTGAGGAGCTAATGTAACAAGGCGGAGGAAGTCAACAATCTGCTGTTCTACCAGGTCGCGCGGAAGCTGCGGCTCGCGCTGCAGGGCATCAATAATCGCGGTTTCACTAGCCGTTAGTAGCATTGAAGCGAGAAGCTGTGGGTCAGTATCGACTTTGATCTCTCCCGTGCCTTGAGCTTCTGCAATATTCCTTGCACCGAGCTCGTAAAGGCGCTTGCGTCGCTCGGCCTCATAAGCGACAAGCTGCGGATCACTTCTAACAATACTGGCAATCAAAATCGCCGAGGGGTCATCGAAATACAGATCAACCATGGCACGAATACGCGCTTGTTCGCGCGCCACCCAGGTCACGCCGTCGAAGCGGATGAGCGCAACCTGCTCGTCGAGCCGAAAATAATGATCTCTCACCATGGCATCGAGCAGTCCTTTGCGATTGCCAAAATGATAGTAGACAACGCCCTCCGAGAGACCTGCCCGCTTTGCGATCTGGTTAACTTCGATTTCACTACCCGATGCGACCAACTCCGCACGCGCCGCACGAATGATCAGTCTTCTCGTCTCCTCCGCGGAGCGGCGAATTCGGTTTTTTTTTCTAGCGCTTTTATTTCCTGACAATCGCTGACTCATTCGCTCAGTCTTCCAGCAAGCGCTTTGGGTGCATGCCGTTTACCATCCCCATAAAAGGTGGGTGGATACTGTAACCCAGCATGCGGCGGATATCTTCAGAGACCGCCTTGACGACGTCTTGCGATATCGACAGCGAATAATTTTCCTGCTGGCGCATATAAGGCTGACAATACTGGCAGGTAACTGCCATACGTGCAGAGTCAGAGTGATTTGCACCGCCACCGTGCCAGAAACTACCCGGATAGAATACGACGGAACCGGCGGGCATCACCGCGGAGATAACTTTATCACCCTCACGGGGTTCGCGATCACTAGGCCACTTGTGACTTCCGGGAACCACCACAGTTGATCCGTTAGTGGCAGTGAAATCATCAATAGCCCAAACCGTCGCAGCGCCTATTTCAGGTCGGGGGCGTTTGAAGGGCGCAAAGACGTCGTCTGGGTGCAACGCCTGCGCCTCCTCCCCCGGCAAAATATTGATTACCTGACACTGCGAGAGAAGATAATTCGGCTCAAAAATTCGATCAAGTAAAGCCAGAATGCGAGGATGGTCGACCAATCGATCAAAAGCCCGAGTCTTCTGTAGCGACGCGTACAAGCGCTGAGTTTTGACACCCTCAAAAGAGTTGCGCCCCGTATGCCCGAGAAGCCCGAGCGCTTCTTCCTTAATCGCCATCATTTCATCGGCTGTATACAGCCCCTCGATGATCACATAGCCCTCTTTCTCTATCTGCTCAAGATCAGCGTCGGTGGTTTCTACCGGGATGACAGCTGCTGCCTCACTTGCGGTCGCGCGATACTTTCCGGCCAGATCTTTGCCGCGCTCCAGATGGATGTCGTCAATGGTTGATATTTCCGGCGAAGAGTCTGACATTTTATAAACTCCTGATATCAATAGGATAATATACCTAACATGAGCTCAGAATCGCCCAAATCACTACTGAGTTGAGCTCAGTTAAGTTATAATAACGCAAAATTTAGGATCAGGTCAATTCAGGGCGAGCACTTAAAGATTGGACAAACCGAGGCCCGACCTTCTAGGTCGGAAACAAAAGGGAATAAACGCAAAGCGGGTCTGAGCGCCGAAGAGGTTTAGTTATTGATCAAGCTCAAGCCTGATCGAGGCGCTTGATGAAATCGCCTTGTTGAGTTGAATTCTTCGTCGCCACTCGTCGCGGTCGAGTAATTCAAATTTATCGTCGACAATCGCCTGCATCGGCTGGTAGCTGGGCGCGGGCGCATCAATCTGTTTCCAGGGAACGATGGTGATAACCTCGGGCTGTTCCTGATTCCCCACAATCGTCGATTGTAGTTCCAACACGGTTCCGCTGCCCGCAGTACTTTGCTCTGGCCTTTTCGTAACGCTGCTATCGTTTGCCACGCTTACGCCAGTGCAAACAAGCGCAAACACCCCCGCGTAGTGGGACCATAAACCGAGCCATACTCTACTCATTTCAAGACCCTCCTTCTATCCGCCGGCCCAAATCCTTGATCCATCCCGCCACTCGCGGATCAGGCTCTGTCGCCTTGCTCAGATAGAGTTCGTACTGCTTCTTGGCCCTGACAAAATCGCCCTGATAAAGCTCGTGAAGAATCGCAAGGTTGTAATGCGTATCCGCATGATTTGGCGAGTTCTTTAAGGCCTGCCGATAGGCGGCCTCAGCTTCGTCGAACCTAAACTGTTTGCGCAGGTAGACGGCATAATGGTTTAGTGATCGCGGAGCTTTTGCACCAGCCGAAATCATCTGCTGATAAAGCTGCTCAGCCAGAGCTGTATCGCGAGCTTCCGCTGCAATTGCCTCCGCTAATAGCTTTTCAACCTTGGCGCCGTCGCTCTTTTCCCCTTGCTGTTGCGCCGGACCATTTAACTGTGCGCAGCCCGTAAAAAATAGAATGCTAACGAGCAAGCAAAGCCGAGAATAGCTTGGCAAAGAAATCATGGAAGTAGCTCCGTTTTATCATAGCGCGCGGGCATAAGCTCCGCCAAAGCGCGATAAGATTGCTCAATATCTGCCGACTGCATACCATCCCAGGCGCGTTGAACATTCACCTCGTACAATGCGATCGCTTTTTCTTCAAAGGGATAGGCTTGCTCTTCCAGCAAAAATTCATATTCTTCCAAAGCCAGCGCATCCAGGCCGCCTGGTCGCTCGGAGTTCATGATTGCACTCGCGAACTCGGCATAAATCTGCGCTTTACGCCGGGTCGCCTGCAATGCGAACTGTTCAATGGCATAGGCTTCTGTGCGATCAAAGGCTGCTACCGCGCGCTCCAGAGATTCGCGCTTTTTCTGAAGGGTTTCACGCAGCGGCTCCTGTATCTTTAGGACTTGAAACTGTTTGAGCGCTACTTCAGCTAGCTCTGCGCTTGATGCTGCGGCGATAAAACGCGTGCGGTCCGTATGCTTGGCTAAGCCACTCTCCAGTGAGAGTATCTTGCCATAACGGGTTACTGCCGCTGTCTTCTGATTCGACGCGGTACTCATCAAGGCGAGCTGATAGTGCGCCTCAAGCACGGGCTCATCAATCAGCGAACTGCTGTTGATAATGGCCTGGTAACTTTGGATTCGCAATCTGTCGTCACCCGACTTGTTGGCAAAGTCTGCCGCAAGCAAGCGGAACTCTCTTGGGTTTTGCACTGTCTTTTCCGTGCGTGCCGAAGCGAGCTCGTCGGCGATCTGCATAGCCAGATTCATTGCAGCCGGCCAGTCCTGCTCCGCCTCCATCGCCGCAATCAAGTGTTTTTGCATATCCAAGCGCTCGGGGTGCGCGGGGAAGTCACTCAAGAACGCAGGAATCGCCTGACGCAATGTTGCCCAGGAGCCAAGCCCAACCTGCAGCATGATTGCATCCCGCTGTGCCGCAACCCGCAGCTTGCTTTGTGGCGCACTGCTCACCAGTCGATTAAAATGGTCTAGCGCGAGTTTCGAATCACCGGCGTTTGAGGCTAGCTCGGCCTGTTTATAGATACTGCTCGCGTAGTTATCCTGAGTCGACGACAGCTGTTGAGTGCGCACTTCCGACACGTAGCGCTGCTGCTCCGTATTCTCAAAAGAAGCTTGCATCAAGGTAATCGCTTTAGCAAAGCGGCTCTCTGCGTCCGGGTAGTCCTGTAGAGCAAATGCTGCTTGCGCAGAAACCAACAACAAAGGTAGTCGATACTGGGGCTTTTTCTGCATCCGGCCCGCTTTCTGGTTCGCCAAATTCTGGTCTGCGAAAAATCGCTCTGCAACATCAATTGTTCGCTGCAGCTCTCCCCGCTCGAAAAGTTCGTTAGCGGCGCTAACGATGACTGCATCCCGCCTGGCCTCCGCCGGGAAGGTTTCAAAAAACAACAGTGAGCTCTCGATAGTCTTATCTTGCCACGCCGCTAACAGTTCGCCATTGCTCTCACTTTCAGGTAACGTCGACAGCAAAGTTCGATAACCCAATATCGCCGCGTACCCCGCATCATTGGCTCTGACAAAATCGTAGCCTCCGTAAGCAGCCATCTCATACGCTTCGATCGCAGCAGGCAGCTTACTGGACTCGCTAAGGCTTTCCGCTAAAAGAAAGTAGGTCTCCCCGAGCATCGGGTCTTCGGGGAAGGCGCTGATTTTTTGTCGATACCAATAAGAGGCACGGTCATATGCCTCGGATATCTCGCTGGCTACTGCATCTGTTGCATTGCCCGATTCTTTGCGACTTGCAAGCGATCGCGCCTTTGCGTGATGAAACGATGCCAGCTCATCAATATAAACGCTGAGCTTCTGATCGATGAAATCGGTGATTGTAGATGCGCCCTGCTGCTCGTAGTAGTGCTGCGATGGATGATAACGATCAGCAAAAACCGCTTTCTGTTCCCAGGCTTCGGTATCGAACTTCGCATAGCGCAGAACCAACACCTTTCGATTCATAAACCAGGGCGCATAAGCATCAAGCTCCCACTGATCGGCGTAGGCCCCGTAAACTCTGGCCGAATCCATGTAACGCTCCTGGGCAAAATAATGGTCAGCGAGCGCCGCATAAACCCAGTGGGCAAACTCACGCCCGTCAAGCACTCGATTAAGCGTTTGAAGTGACTCCTTAACCGGCGAGTATGCCAGTGAGAGCGTCATCGCTCGTAGCGCATCGTCCAGCAGCTTGTTGTCCTGAACGAATACAGGCTCGCCAAGAATCTGTTCGTCGGTAAATAGCGCCAGGTTATGCTCTACGGAGAAATTCGCTTGGTCAACGTCAACTGTATCCTGAATCAGTTGAACAAAATGACCAATCGCCTGTTGGTACTGATTGTTCTTGAACTCTGACCAGCCGAGCATATAGCGCGTCCCGAGATAGAACTCACGCTGAGCCGGATCCAGTTCGCCCACCTGTGCAACCCCCAATCCCGCAAGCACACCCGCAAAATTCTTTGAGGCTTCACGGTATTGCGCACGAGCAAATTGATACTCGGCGACCCTGAACTGAGACTCCAGACGATAAGGCGAATCCGGATAGCGCCTAACCAGCGTCTCCAACTGCTCGTTCGCGCGATCAATGTCACCACTTAGCCCATAAGCCTTGGCAAGAGCGTAGTGGAGCTCATCACGCCTGAGTGTATTGTCGGATTCAGCAAGGAGTTTGGTATAGGCAGCGATCGCTACGGCGTAGGCCTCCTCGCTCTGCGGTAGCATCCCCGCGATATCAAGGTTCTCAGCGGTTTTCAGATCAATGGCCGCGAGTCTTTGCAAAATACTATTTTTCGTGACAGGGTCTTCCAGAAGATCGTAAGCCTCGCGATAGACTTTAACGACGAGCTCGGCCTGAGGTAACTCGGGCTCCGATGCCTCGTCAGCAACTAAAACTTCAGTCTCTTCTGTATCCTTAAAGTCCCATGCGTCCACGCGATCGCCGAGCGTCTCAAGCCCGCCCTCAGCTGTTCGCACCGCATAACCACTGCCAAACATACCGCAGCCAGAGAGCAAACCTAGCAGCATCGAGACGAAGATCAGATTCCGGTTGCAGCGGGAAGCAAAGATGAGCGCATTGAATGTCTTTAAGCTGCGCATCAGTTTTTCTCGGCCTTTGCCTGTGGAAAATCGCCCTGAGCAAAACTCTGGCCAGAGGGCTCATCCAGCATAAACTGTTCATCCAGGAGTCTTGCCTTTGCCAGCTTGGCCTGTGCGAGGTAGGCATGCAGACTGACGAGCTGCTCACGAATAGACTCGTCGAGCATCACACGCAAACTGAGCACGGCCTGCCGATTACTCTCCTCCAGTTGACTGATCAGACCCAGACTTCGCTGGGTCAGTTGAGACACTGCATCGATACCGCGAGCCTGCGTACTTTGCTCGGGCACCAATTTTTCAATGGCATTGATCGACTCTTTCGCCTGAGCAAGACTTAACTCACTCGCGCGCAGCTTTTTCTCAAAACTCCAGAGACGATCATCCTGTTGATCGGCCACTAGCCAGAGCTGATGCCCGGCCAGTAATCGCGCCGTTTCCTCGTGGCCGTCTAGTTTGGCAATCTGCAGAGTTGCGGCACGCAATCGTTGCTTTGCGACGCCGTCGGCGATGAGCGCAGCATGTTCGCTTTTCAAGGCCTGATATCGAAGCGGTAGCGACTGCGATTTCTCTAGCCGTGCAAGCTCGTCAGCATTCATCAGGCGACGATAATCAGATGCTGAGGCGAGCACCACCTCTTCACGCAGCTGCTCAACGAATCGAGACTGTTGCGCAAATTCTGCTTGTAAGGCCAGCTTTTGGCCCTCGTCGAAAACCGTTTCAAAGCGTTGACGCTGGTTGTCCAGCGCGTTTTCGACGGCAGATAAGTCTTGCAGCCACACATCAACTTTTTCTCTGAGCCAACGTAGATCACGCTGCTGGGCGAGTAGAACCACAAATTCCTGCTCGCTAATCAGCTTGTGCAGACGATTCAAAAGTACAATATATTCTCGCGAAGAGGTCGCATTAAGAGAAGCTTCATATCCTGCTGTGCCACCGTCGAGCAATTTACTTTCATCCAGAAACGTTTGCGCCAGCTTGTCCCAGTCCTCGCTCTGATAGTCATCTAACCAGTTGAGCGACTGACTTTGCAAAGCCCTTAAAAAAGGCTCTAGCTCTCTTTCGGCCAGCAAAGGTAGCAAGTCTTGCAGGACGGCGATTTCTTCCGAGAATCGTGTAATAGCCTCATCGTAGGCGCTGACAGCAGCACTCTTCTGATCAAGCTTTTGCAGGACAAAACCTAAGCCAAGCAAGGCCTCGCGCGTTGCTGGCGAGGCGGTATCCTGATCGATCAGCTGATCCCATGATGCGATTGTCCGACGATAGTCCTCTTGCTGAAGCGCCGCCCAGCCAAATGCCAGCAGCGCTTCGTTGTACTCAACGCCGTCTGCGCTGTACTGCCGCAGATGACGAACCGCCTCGCGAGGATTATTTTGCTGTAGATGGAGGTAGGCAACGCTGAGTAGAGTCCTGTCACGCAGCGCCAGTAGCTCGCCAAACTGGCCACCTTGGGTTGAATCCTCCAGGCGCTCTATGCTGGAGGACAGACTGCGCGCAAGTTTTTCAAGCCTCGACAGGGAAGCAGAGGAATGCTCGCCTGCCTCCGCCCCAGACATTGCATACACGAGCTGATTGTACTGGTTATAGTCACCCCACACGGCAAGGTGCTTGCTGGACGGAAGCTTGTATGGCGACTCGGCCTTGGCAAGTGTCCCCGCTGGCCCCGCATAACCTGCCAGCAGAAAACTGCTATTGAGTAGAAAACTCATTTCTCCCTGTAGCTCGCGTGTCAAACTCTTATCAACTCGCGCCAGGGCATCATAGGCCTCGCCATATTCACCCTTACGGTACAGCAACTTCGCCAGATAATAATTGGAGCGAGCGATATTCTCGTTGGCACCGCCCTGAGCGAGAAAAGATGCGTCAAGCCGCCGAGCCGCTTCTTTATCCATCCCGTAAGAGAGCATAATGCCGGTCGTCAGCTGACCGGAGAACTCGGGTTGATTCTGCAGGCGATCGAGCTCTTCACCAACCATTAGCTCACTGAGCGCAGAAAAATCGTTTTGCTGAAAGTATTCGTAAAGCGCAACACCAAGCGCAAGATCTTCAACCTGCCGGGCGCTGGCATTGGGCGTGGCGAACTGAACGATGAACGCCAGTTGCAAGATGATGAGGCCAGAGAGCTTCACGGGCGTTAGTCCCAGTCTTTTATCTCAAACTCTGGCTGCTTGGATCTGTCCGAGTCCGTAATTTTTAACTCAAGATACTTGGCGTTATTACCCTTGGTGAACTGATAGGAAGCTGCACGCCTGAAATCCCTCCCCCTGGGACCACGACCGGTAAACACCGCAACCAGCTCGTGCTCTCCAGCTTTGATATTGCCAAGATGAAGCTTCTGAATACCCCCGCGTACAAGAGCGCTGGTTTGCTTTTCTGTATAGAGATGATTCGCCACGACTTTGTCATCAATCTTGACGTTCACCGCGTCCAGCGAGAATAGATTCGCGGCATCGACAGAGAGAAACACGGCTACCTGTGTGTTGGCGGGGAACTGCAACTCCTCCTTGAGGATCAGCAAGTCACGATTCAATGCCAGTGCCTCACGCTTGATCGCCTGCAAGCGTTCGTCCAACGAGAGCTCTGGCGCGGCGTGATCAACAACGCTGTCATATTTTTTCGGGTCAGCATCCGCGTCTGGATCAACTGCTTCTACCAGCGCGTTTTCGATATCCGAAGATCCGAAGGCTGCGCTAAAACTGAAAAGAAGCGGTGCAAGCAGTAAAGTGCGCCGATGTCTCGATAAGATCTTTGCAAACATGATGAATCTGGTCCTTCTGAGCCTGGAGTATTTGAAGGCTATCGCGAGCGTTTCGATACCTTCTAAAACAAGCTCTTATAGTAAAGTTGATAGTTATAAAGCGCGCCGCACAAGATATCCGAGCTGTGAAACCACGCTCAGGAATTTGCCAAGCAGTTGACTAATTTGGCTATTTTTTAGCGGCGTCAGCCCCAAGCGGCCGACTACCCCAGTCGATTAGCTAATCGTGCCCGAAACAATCCCATTAAAGGCAATATAGTTGTCCCAGTTCGCACTGGAACCCAGGCCGTGATTGGGAAAGAGTGTGGCAAAGTTGCCCTGCTCCCCATGCAGTGCCATGTAGTTCAGAATCACTGTCTCGACTAGCAAGTTAACGTTGTTAGCGGCAGGCGTTGCCGATGTCTCCACAGACGCATCGGCCCGCATCCATCCGAGCTGCTGATGTCTGGCCTGTTCTTCCAAACTTCCTCCGAGCAGCTGTATCGTGCCGCTAGGGTCGTAAACCAGGAAGAAAGATGCGGCCGTTGAAGAGTTATCGCCGGTCCAAACGCCCTTCCCTCGACCATCGAGCGAATCGTCGATCATACCGTTGCTAAACACCGAGCCGTCGCTATAGACATACATCATGAGCGGGACGCCACGCTGCGCTGCGTACTCAAGACAGGCTCCCATACATCGTCCGGCACGAAGATCACGGCGCTCGCCCGTTTCGCGATCACCCGTATGGTAGTCATAGCCACCCATCGTAATCGTGCCCGCACCCGCAAAGCCATCAATAACCATCTTCATGACCGAGGCCGTCTTGCGGAACTCAGAATCACCATCAAACTCAGCCGGCGTAAATATCGCAGAGTCGCCGACGATAATCGGTGTTGCGGCGTTTCTGTCATCAGGGTTTAACGTATTCGGGTCACTAAAACGATCGGCAAGATCTGCGCTTTTCACATACTCGCAGCTAACGCTTTCCTGTAGCGCGGCTTCGACGATTGGATCACTGTACGAAGAGGCGGACTGAAGCTTCTTATCACTGATTCGCTGTATCGACTCCATAACAGCAACCGCTTCATCCTGATTGAGAATGCCAAGCAGATCACCCGTATCAACCAGACCCGTCACATCACTGGGACGATCAACTTTGGTCGGCGGTGACGAGGGATCAATCAACATAGACGGCGCCATAGAATTGCCGCCGGATACCGAGCTACGGGAGCCGATCAGATCGAGCAGGCCGCCGCCTGCTCCTGCTCGCGCAATACCGTACATGGGATTGTGCGGGTTGTTGCCGGTATCGTTCTCGGAGCGTGCGGGAATAACCGACCCGTTGATTGTGCCAACGGACAGTGCCCGGTCCAGTTTTTCATTGATACCGGCCAGAAATTGACTGTCGGAGTGAAACGCAAGACCGAGAGAGCGATCAATATGATCGCCACCAAGCCCATCGGCCACTCCCGGCACCATATCGCCCGGCAGCCCCAGCTTGCTATACCCCGCGGTACTAAGAAAATCTTCCTGACCACCTTGCCCGCCGACAAGCACGTTAGACCCTGAAATATTGGCGCCACCGGCCAGGTCGAAACAGATAAACGGAATCTTGCCCGCCCCTTGCGTCGCGATGCCGCAAACGCCACTGCGCAAAGCCGCGACATCGTCTGACAACAAGGCGTGTGCCTTGCGCGGATTAGCGAAAAGACTTAGCGCCGAGGCACCAACAACCGTCCCCGCGCCCGCACAGAAACCCTGTGAAATAAATTCTCGGCGCGACATTGGTCTACGGTGATCGGGATGCGCAAGCACATCATTGAGTTGGTAAGTTTTCTTACCACGTCGCCACCTACCTTTGGGTTTCACCATGTTCGCGCCCTCATACTAAAACGCATTTTCCGATTCAATAAAGTTGTCAGTGGTGCTCGCTAATGCAGCGTTACACCCGCACTTCCGAGTACTGCAGCGCAAGCTGCTTTAGCGGCCTGAGCAGTGCGACCATCCGGACAGGATCCACCACAGCGAGAGAGCCCGTGTGGATCGGGGTCGGTCACCGGCTCTATCTCGTTGATGCCATCGGCATCGGTAAACAGCAGGTGATGCACAATATCTTTCACATCGGCGCTGGCCGGTTGCTGTGCAAGCCCAGAATTCAATGCTGCAGAAATCATTGGGTCGATAAAATCGGCATCCCAATCCGCAACCGACTTCGCATTAGCATCATCAACACCCTCAATTTCCGGGAGATCAATACCTATAGCGGTCCTCAGCACCGGATCATCAATCAGGGCATCGCAGTAGCCGATCGCAAGCTGCGTCACACCCATCTGGTGCGAGGATAAAAAGCCGTTGATATTCTCAGCCGACGGTAGCTGCTGAACGACCGTGTTATAAGTGCCGGCAACCGCTTGCACAGGCACGCCGGTGATCTGCGAGAAACTGTGGTTTATCTCGGAGAAAGTTCGTACGGCTAGATCACTGCTTGCCTCACCCGAACCCACGAACACTGGATCGGGCGGCTCAGCTTCAACAAACACCTCAGTGTGGTCACCGAGACGATCAAACACCAGGAAGAACTGATCGAAGTCGGGACCGTTTTCCAAGGCAATGACCGAGCCTACTGAAGAGAGAGGCTGCCCCACGACTGGGTCATAACTCGATGCATCGACGATCACATCCATGGTGGCGTAGGCTTGGCCGGCAGCGGCGATTTTGCCATTGATACCCAGCCTCATTCCTTCGATATCAAAGGTCTCAGGGACGACAGCCGGATCAAGACTCAGGAAATACGGCTGACTGAAGAGATAAGCGTGGTTATCAAATTGACTAACCTCGAAGATAATAAATGCATCGCTGGTCGTATTGAGAAGGTGCGAAACACCGAATAATAGAAAGTACTTCTGCCCGACGCCGGCATCGTAATTCGCCAGAATGCTTGGCTCATCCAAGGCGCGACTATGAACTGCCAGCAGACGGATAGTGCCTGCCCAGGGGTCACTACCATCGACTTCACTGCCAAGCACAAGCGGATAGGTGCTATTCCAGTTGGTCAGCGATCCAGACGTCAGCCCGTCGTTGTCGCCCGTATGCACACCGTTAACATAGATCTGTCTGCCGTTCACTGAATCGTAGGTTACGACAACATGTTGCAATGTGGCCTGCAGGTCTTCGTCCGCATCGCTGGTTGATAGCATCGGCATGCCCTGCGCATCAGACTCACTGGTTCGCAGCGGGAAGTTATAGCTATAAAGTGTTTGACCTAGCATAAAGTTGCGATTGTCACCCGACGAATAACTCACTATTCGCGCAGGACCGTCCTGTGTCACGTTGGCCGGGGCAACCCATGCCTCGATCGTAAACTCACCGGTCGCCGAAATAATGCTTTGAAGCTTGGCACTATCTGCAACAGAAGCCTGCGCTTTGCCGCCATTGAACTGCATGCCCCAGGCACTCAACCACTCGTACTCACCGGCATCGCCTGACAGCGTTAGATCTGCGCTCGGCGCAACGCCACTGCGATCAATAACAGTCGTGCCACTCCCGATCTTGAACTCATAGAGTGCTATAACATCGTCCTCAATACGTCCGCCACTTGCAGCGACAATACCGTCCTGAAACAGCTGCAGCGCCTTACTGGTGACGAGATCCGGATCAATGTTGGTGACGGGTATCGGATCGGAGAGCGCTTGAATTGCGGCTAACATCGTCGCCGCGTCAGTTGCACAATCACTCCAGCAGTTATGAAACTCATCGCGCAGCTTCTCAACCAGACGGGAGTCCCCGGGATTTGCCAGATCAATTTTCCCTTTGGCCTGATCGTAAGCTAAATCGACATCTTCGCTGGCGAAGTAAGGTGTCTGGCGAAGCGCCTGAGGTGCGGTGTCACTATGACAGCCCTGACAGTGCGACGGGCTTGTGGACTGGGAGTTTAAGACTGGCCATACGGTTGCCGCGAAATCCGCGGAATCTTCCGGAAAGTCCTTGCTGCCAGATGGGTCATACAGTGCAGGTGCAGTGAGTTGAACAACTGTCGCAGAAGGTGCCGAACCATCTCGCCAGGACTCGATATAAGTAATCATCTGAGTACGACAGAAATCGAGATCTACGTTCCAGCAATTGTGCCCATTGGCGACGCGGATAACCACTTCCGAATTTTCCGGATTATCGAGGTCAACCAGCGGGTTGTTGTTGCTGGCAACACCAGATGCAGCAACCGAGAAAGCGAGGTTGATATCATCGGTACGCGCAAACTTCGAAGGTGCTGCGCCATCCTGGCTGTGGCAACTCGAACACTTATCTTCTTCTGTGCCCTGCCCGGTGATAGGATCCCAGAAGAAGGTCTTGAAATTCTGTATCTCGGATGTCTGTGGAACCGGGCCGTCATAGCTCACGTTGCTGGAAGAGCCGTTACCCACCGTGCTATCGCCCTGACCATCACTATCGTTATCAGCACCACTGTCACCCGCACAGCTGGCGAGGAGTGTCAAAACCGCTGCCAGCGTCACCAGTGACTTTACCCGCAGTGGAGACAGCAACAACCGGACTCGAAATATCATCTCGCCTCCTACAGCCGCCTGCTTGCGACCCTGATAGCTCTTGATTACGCGGAACAACATGGCACTCAACTCACTAATTGGTAGCGCAGTAGCTGGCAGTCTCGGCAAAAACCTGCTTGAGGTTGTAATTGCTGGACTTAAAATTACCGACAACGGTATCAATCGCCGTTAGATCAGCAGCATCCGCAGGCTCGCGCAGGCAGGTCGTGCGAAAAGCATGGCTGACATGACAGCGAGCAAAGGCTTCGCTATTGGCAAGCTCCTGACCCAGAGTTTTTGCTCCATTGCCGCCGCCGGGCAGCACACCAACTCCCAGTGAATTGGTATCCCAGCCGAGTAGTTTTTTGTTGACTCCCTCTCGCCAAAAGTTGTCCCAGCGGTCGTCGGGGGTCACGTAGCCAAAAGGAAAGGTTGTGGAGTTAATAAAGTATTTGGGTTGCACCACTCCAGCGGTGTAAACCATTTGCCCGGCATCTTTTGCGGCATCTGGATTGGCATTGTTTGGCGTGTACTGCCATTGGTAGTAGGCAAAGGCTTGCGCCATGGGATCCATACCGCTATGGCAACCCACGCAGCCGTTGATAAACAACCTGCTATCCCCACCCGGACTGCGTGAAATATCCTGACGAATTCGATCAGCGGGACGAGCGGTATCTTTGACCTGCTCCATGTCGTAGCACATGTGATTTAGCATCGTAAAACGAAACATCGCGCGGTTGGTGCCGTCAACGAAAAAAGCGCGAGCCGCTGCGCGAGAGGTAATAACGCCGGCTGTAGCGTCGCTAGGCAGGCCATTCAGGGATGACTGCGTCTGACGAACCAGGTGAATACCATTTCCGCTCGCATCAACGGCGCCCATATTCAGGTTGTTGTCCTCAATATGTGCGTAGTTATCGTTGTCACTCACCGAATAGGCTGGGCCGGATGAGCCTACGTAGATCACGTCCTCAGACAGTATTTGGCGAAAGTCGCTTTCATCCCTCACAAGACCGATATATGTCGCGATGTAATCATTCAGCGGAACAAACACATCCTGATCGCGGTTAGTCCACGGAGCTGCAAGGTTTTTCAAGGTTGCTGCGTAAAACGCAGGGTTCTCCATGGCACGATAGGCGGCGTTAATACGGCCCTGACCGCCAACATTTGCGACAATGTCTGCCTCCATCGCATTGAGGACCGCTTCCGTCGGTGGCACACCTGCGAGGCGGTCATGGATGCGTTTTGCCTGATCACGTTCGATACCCGCCTGAGAAATACTTGTGCCAAGCACGAGCACGCACACCGAAGCACCGCGCACACCCTGATGGACGCGGGTGACGAGTTTCTGTCCGAAGCCTTTATCTAGTAAACAACGCATACATCGTTCCCGTGGTTCGCCATTAGTCGCTCAGGCTAACTGCTCACTGTCTGTGCAGCTCCAAGCGCCAAACTGCGCTCAACTAACAACCGATGGAGGAAGAATAATCCCTTCGACTCTGCGCATTATTGATCTGGTTCACGACTTCAATGTGTTTGTTTTCAGTCAATCGAATTGTTTGTCTAAATGCCGATTGCATCCCCTATTATTTAAGGAACCTCTGATTTATTCCATGATTGCCGAGACAGAGACTTTTGCGGTTCACTCCGCAAGACGATTCGCGCAGGGAATACCCAATGCACTCGCTCCGCTCGCGGGGCAGGCCCTGGCTAGTCCTTTCCAAGCGGATCAACGCAGCGGATGGACCGCAAAAGCCTGTCCCCTTTCTTTATGGATTGGGGGTTTGCACCCAATGGCACGCTCGCTTCGTTGCGCCGCTCGTCGTATAGCTACGGCATGCGACCTTCGCAACGCGCCTCGCGATCATCGCCATTGGGACGCAAACTCGGCTATCAGCGAATAGATCAGAGGTTCCTCAAGGAACCTCACGAAAATTACCTGTGCAAACAAGGTCATGACGATTCGTGAACTACTCGATGGAAAGCGACTGTGTTTATGCGTTCAAATCTGCACGATCACATTTTCGCCTTCACGCGTTGATGCGCGTCACTGGCGCGCAACCCTGAGATCCACAGGGTCTTTTTTTTAACGAACCATGTGTGAGCGAATCGCGTTTCTCGATTTATTTTTGTGACGAGCCAAACAATTAATCTGGTGATAAG
Organism: uncultured Pseudomonadales bacterium; assembly: GCA_964504585.1. Taxonomy (GTDB): domain Bacteria; phylum Pseudomonadota; class Gammaproteobacteria; order Pseudomonadales; family UBA7434; genus UBA7434. The sequence continues at coordinate 28,379 of CAZDEW010000019.1, forward strand.
CCCGCTTTGAGCAGACAAGAGTTAAATAAACGCACCGCAACGCTTTTTGCCCAGAACACAATGTTCCGGCAAATATTTGCTGTTGCTCTGGTGCTTGTGCTGACAGCCTGCAACGGTGGCGCCGGCTCCGGGAACGGATCCAGTGTGCTGGGTGGTGATGGTGACCCCTTCATTGACGACGCAACGCTAGAGGGTCTAGCCGATGCCTTAGGGTTCGTTACACCGGTCGCTTATGTCAAACGCAACCTGCCTGTCGTCGAGGAGGGAGACGATCTCGACTGGCGTGATCTCGATCATTTCGAACCGGGTGCGGCCCTGTACATCCGCGCTGGGGCGGCATTGAGCGCGACGGAATTTAACATTACAGACAGGCAGTACCCGGCCGGCCAGTACGATGTTAAAGACCTTACCGTATCCCCAGACGGTGAAAGGCTGCTTTTCGCAATGCACGAACCGGAGGATGATCCCGACGAACCGGTAAACACCTGGAACATCTGGGAGTACGACTTAGTTAATAACACGCTCACTGCAATCACCAGCGATGGCATTGATCCGGATCAGAACGGACACGACGTTAATCCCATTTATTTAGCCGATGGGCGCATCATGTTTTCGTCGAGTCGCCAGCAGGCTAACCGCCAGCTACTACCCGACGAGGGTAAGATTTCCTACTCCGGTCAAACTGAGGCAGGGGCCAATAATCGCGACGAGGTCGAACCGAGTTTCAACATCCACGTCATCGATGAGCTTGGTGACATCACACAGCTGACCTTTAACCAGAGTCACGACTTCTCTCCCGTTGTGCAGGGCAATGGAAAGATACTCTATATCCGCTGGGACAATATCGATGGCATTGACCGAACGAGCCTCTATGAAATGAACCCGGACGGCAGTGAACCCGCGCTTGTCTACGGCTACCACTCTCTGGACAACGTCGACGACGGCGGAATTGGATTTTTGAGTCGACTGCGCCTGACCAACAACGACGAGATTATCGCCATCACGCAGGAACTGCCCAACAATGTACCCACTCTGGGCGGCGACATTGTTATCGTTGACCTCGACAACTATATCGATATCGACACCCCCACGGCGCAAAATATAGGGCTAACTGGTCCCGCAATCGACTCCCAATCGCCCGTTGGCGTACTGGTCGACGACGGTCTGTCACCGGCTGGTCGCTATCTCGCGGCATGGCCGCTTGCTGACGGCACCAATCGTATCCTCGTCAGTTGGAGCACATGCAGAGCGACCGACCCGGCTAACCCAAACGCGATCATCACAGCTTGCGCCACCGCGCCTAGCGGTAGCGTTGCAGCCAATCCGGCCTTTGAAGTCTGGATGTTCAGCCCGAGCGATAACACACAATTACCTATCGCCCGCGTGAACGCCGGAGAAATGATAAGTGATGTGCTGGCAATGGAACCCAGAACGCTTAACTCCCCGCTTGCATCAAATATCGATAACGCCCTGGCGCTCGAGAATCAGGCCGTTCTTAAGATACGTTCTGTCTATGATTTGGATGGCACTGATATTGCGGCTGGTGGAATCGCCAGCGTTGCAGATCCTGCGCTGACTAACCCCGACGACAACGCGCCTAAATTTCTGCGACTGGTTAAGGCGGTCAGTATCCCGCCCGATGACGTCTACGAATTTGATAACACCGCATTCGGCGTCAGCAGGGACCAGCTAATGCGAGAGATTGTGGGCTATGTACCGATTGAGCCAGACGGTTCAGTGCAGGCTATCGTACCTGCCAACGTTCCACTCATGATCAGCGTCGTCGACCGAGATGGAAAGCGAATCAATGTCGAAAACGCCAGCAACAGCTTGCGTCACAACAACTGGATTTCATTGACCCCGGGCAGCACACTGGAATGTCGCGGTTGCCATGCAAGAAACAGCACCCTGCCACACGGACGAATCAACGCTCAGGCCGATTCCGTACACGTCGGCGCCACGGTATCGCTTCCCTATCCCAACACCGAGCCCTCGCTGTTTGCACCCAATGGCGGGGAAACCATGGCCGAGATTTACAGCTTTCACAACGGTACTCGAGAAGCATCGATTAATCCAGCCTACACCGATGACTGGACAGACGACTCTGGCGCGCTGACTAAAGCTGCAGCTTTTGCGTTTAGTTACGACAATCTTGATGAAAGTCTTAGTGCACCCACAACAGAGGGCTGCGCACCCGGCTCACCACTGGCTTGCAGAATCATTATTAACTACGAGCAACACATTCAGCCATTGTGGGATTTACCGCGGCCAAGCGTTGCAGATCCTTCCATGACTTGCACAAACTGCCATACCACGAACGGAAACACCCAAATCCCGGCTGGACAGTTGGACTTAAGTAATGCGCCGTCGGCAGATGTTCCGGAGCACTTCACCAGCTATCGCGAACTGCTTCGCGCGGATGAAGAGCTAGTCGATGATGGCGGCAACATTCGCATACGCACCTGGGAATGTAACCAGATCGACGTGGATACCGGCGATCCCATTCCTGACCCGGGCGGCGGTTTCCTGCGGCGCACTATTGCCGCCTCCGAAATTTTCCCTGGGCTGGCAAACGTACCTCCCAGCATGAACGAATCAGGCGCGAATTTTGGAGCGAGTCGATTCTTTTTCAATTGCATGACTCAGGACAATCTGGCGAACGAGGTAAACGATCAGATATGTCGATCTTTCGTCGGCGACCCCATACCCGCTGAATTTGTCGCCCTGCCGAACGAGTGTATCGACATCGGCGCGGGCTTAACTAACGAGGCCGTGGTTAATCACAACGGTCTACTATCGGCGGATGAACTAAGGATGATTGCCGAGTGGCTTGATATTGGCGCGCAGTACTACAACAACCCATTTGATGCGCCTGAAGATTGACGACGGATGGCTATCGATCGTGAGCGCTAACGGCTGCATCACGAATCAGCTAAGAAGAGAATGAACCTGGACCACAGAAAATTTTTTATTCACGCCATGTTGCTTGGACTGCTCCTGATGTCCGGAAACGTGCTGCATGCGGCGCCAAAACGCGCATTCACCGTCGAGGTGGTTGAAGCCTTTGTGAATATTCGAACCGGTGCCGGCAAAGCATACCCTGCTTTCTACGTCGCTCAGCGTGGCGAGCGCATGCATATCAGCAAACGGCGCACCGTCTGGTACAAAGTACACCTGCGCAGCAACGGCAACCGCGAAATTATTGGCTGGGTTCACCGCAGCGATATCGGTGAGACACTGGTGGCGGGTTCAAGCACCCGCACCAGCGAGCACCCGGAGTTCACCAGTGAATTTAGCGCAAACTGGGTCGCCAACTACTCGCTTGGCCGCATCGAGGATGCCGACCTGATGGGTCTCAATCTAGGATTTCGTGGTTTGAAGTCCTTGATTTTCCAGTTTGGCGCCTCAGCCTACACTGGCATCAATGAGCAAGGCTGGATGACTAATGTGCAACTCGACTACCAGCCGTTCCCTAACTGGCGTATCTCACCCTTCGTGAACAGCGGCTACGGCTATCTAAAACGAGAAGCACGTGGCACTTTGGTGCTTCAAGACGATGACAGTGATCAGTATTTGATTGCTGGCGCCGGACTTAGCGTTCGATTGACCGAACAATACCATCTACGCTTAGAGTACAAGCAGCTCAATACGCTCACCTCGACCGATGACAACAAAGAACTCGACACATGGCGACTGGGTGTCAGCACCTTTTTCTAGGCAGGCCGAGCAATCTGGGAAACGGCAGACAAGAGAAGAAACGATGACAGGCGACAACAGATTTTACTCTGCTCAAGCAACGCAAACATTGCGGCAGCTTCTATGTGCGGCAAAACCTCTGCTGCTCGCGCTCAGCGTAATGACGAGCCTGTTCCACTCGCACTCTTTCGCGGAAGAGCGGGTCGAAGTCATCAAAGCTGACATCGAGCGAAGCGACGTAAGATATGATCGCATTGACTCAGAAAATTTCGAGGTGACTTTTCCGTCTCTCGGCATACTGGCCATCGAAGACTTTGACACAGGCTTCATCATCAGCGGCCGTATCGGCTACCACCTCAATGAGCGGCTCTTCGCAGAAGCCAGTTACTCAGAGTCTGAAGGCGACAAAACAACTTTTGAAGAACTGAGTCCCGGAACGACATTGATCACTGATGAGCAACGAGAATACAAAAGCTGGGATGTCTCGCTTGGATTCAACATTTTTCCCGGCGAAACCTGGCTCTTCGGCCGCGCCTATTCTTCAGACTTTTATAGCGTGATTGGAGCAGGTCGAACTGACTTCGGCGGCAGCACCTGGACAACGATCAACGTCGGTGCGGGCTACCGCTTGTACCTTAACGACTGGGTTACGATTCGCCTTGACCTTAGGAACCACATATTTAACCGGAGTATCTTCGGAGAAGACGATCGCACTAATAATATTGAGCTATCTATCGGACCCAGTTTATTTTTCTAATCGAGACCCGTTTACCTGTAGTCGGAGTTAATGTCGGAGTTAATCATGCAGCAAACAAATTCAGCCTTACGAAAATTCGCAGTGATCGCCGCGAGCATAGTGATAAGCGCGCTCGCCAACGCCGGCATCGACTCGGGTCCAGCACCGGACTTTACGTTGAAAAGTAATGTCGGCGAAAACCTTCGCCTAGCTGAGCAAAGAGGCGATGTGGTGATGTTAAATTTCTGGGCTTCATGGTGCGCACCCTGTCGTGAGGAGATGCCGCATTTGAATGCGATAAACGCCGAGTACAAGGATATGGGCTTCAAGCTGCTGGGTGTCAACGTCGACGAGAAGCAGCGCGATGCCGATCGAGCGATTGATCGCTTAAAAGTCGAGTTCCCGGTGCTATTTGATTCCGAGAACAACGTTGCAGAATTATTCAAGGTCGACGCGATGCCGACCACCATCCTAATCGATCGCGATGGGGAAATCAGACATCTCCACCGCGGGTACAAAAAGGGCTATGAAATCGAGTATGCGGAGCAAGTTGGCGCACTCGTTCTCGAATAGCGCTCCAATACCCTGAGCTCTCGAACCCGGTAATCAATATGCACCCCACGCTACCAATCCATCTGCGGCGCATTAGCGCAACGATCGTAATTGCCTGTTGCATGCTAACGTCAGCATGCCAACCGTGGGTTAAGCCCTACCAGCGGGCTAACCTTGCCGACGAAGTGATGGCATTCGATCGCGATCCCGTGAGCGACGGGTATATGCATCATGTAAGACAGTCGCGAGAGGGAGCGCGAGGTGCCGAAGGCTCTGGCGGAGGTGGCTGTGGCTGCAACTAGCCCCCGCTTGAAACAGCTGCTCTGCAGCCTGCTACTTATTCTTGTCAGCCAATCCCTGATAGCTGCCATACTACCTGAAGATCGGGCAGACGTTATGTACCATCGCTATGACGGCGGCGGTATGGTTATCGACGGCCCGTCTTACCTCGTGCGGAAAAGTATTGGCAACAATATCTCGGTCTCGGCAAACTACTATGTCGATAAAGTGAGTAGCGCATCCATTGACGTACAAACCATCAAAGGCGGCGCAAGCAGCTATTCAGAGGAGCGCACAGAGAAGTCTGGCGACATAACGTATCTGGTCGATAAAACCACCATCAATGTGGGCTATACAAACAGCGAAGAGAATGACTACGACGCGAGAAATTATCGGCTCGATTTAAGCCATGCGTTTTTCTCGGAGATGATCACGATTAGTGCCGGGTTTTCGCTGGGTGACGATGATATCTCACGCTCCGATGATGAAGACCTGGCCGAGCGCTTTAGCGACTCGCTCGAGCGCCGCAACTATCGCTTCGGCGTCTCACAAATTTTAAGCAAGAACTTATTATTAAACGTTAACTACGAGTCAATCATTGACGAAGGGTTTCTGCAAAACCCATACCGGCAAATTATTGAACTGGACTGCGCACCCGGCGATGACGCCTCAAGCTGCACCGCCAATCTGGCCAGCGAAAAATACCCGCGCACCAGAAACAGTGATGCATTCTCTGTCAAACTATCCTGGCATTTACCCTGGTCAGCGGCGCTGAAAACACGGGCCAGTTACTTTAGCGACAGCTGGGGGATCGATGGCACAAGCCTCTCAATTGACTATACGCATCGATTCTCGCCAAACTTGATTGCGGATTTTCGCGCGAGAGCCTACGTGCAGGGCGATGCAAAGTTCTACGCCAATGAGTTCTTCACCAGCAATTCGAGTGCGGAAGATTTTCGCGGGCGCGACAAGGAGCTGAGCGAACACAGTAGTTACTCGCTGGGCCTCGGCGCCAGCTATCGCTACGAACTCGATAGATTTTTTACTAGCGTTGAGCTCAATGCGCAGATCGACTATTTCTTCTTCGACTACGATAATTTTCTGGAAATACCGTTCACACCAACGCTCGCTGAACAGGTAATCGATGCCGACCAGTACAGTTTCGAAGCCTACGCACTGCGGATTTTTGGCACCCTGCGCTACTAAACGGCACTCAGGGTGCTAGTCCGCTTGAGTAATGCATCTTGCCCGTCGAATCAATAAGGATAGCCTCGTAGTCATCAATCCGCTCAATCAGGGCGATGCCCTCCTCCACGCCCAGCACGAACAGCGAGGTCGATAAAGCGTCGCAATCTAGTGACTCTGGCCCCAGCACCGATACACTGACGACCCCATCTGCCGAAAGCCCGCTCGAGGGGTCCAGGATATGGTGTACACGCTCACCCGCATCGTTAATAAAATATCGCTCATAGTCTCCTGATGTTGAGAATGCAACGTCGTTCACCGGCATACGAAAGGCAAAAACATCCTGATCGCCATGGGCTGTACGGGGGTGCTTGATCCCGACAACCCAGGGCAAGCGGCCCCCTGCGCGCATCGATGGCCCTCTGTCTCCAATAAATATTGAGTCGCCACCAATACTCAGCGCAGCCGATTCAATACCCAACCCCCTAAAAATATCGGCCACACGATCAACGGTAAAACCTTTGGCAATACCACCCAAATCAATAGCCATTGCGCTGCCCGCCAACGCCACGCTTTGCGATTCATCGTCTTGTGTCAGGACAATTTTTTCAAAATTGATCGACTTCTTTAATTGTTCAAGCGCTGTCAGATCGGGTTGCTGCTGAGCCCGGTAATCATAATACGCCCCCGCCGCGGCAAAACTAATATCAAATGCGCCGTCACTGAGCCTTGAAAACTCCAGCGCTCGACGAATGATGGCAAAGGTCTCTTCGGACACGTTTACCGACTCTGCGCTTTGCGCACGGTTAATCAGACTGACCTCGCTGGTCTCGATATAGGGACTCAACAAATTCTCCAGACGAGTGATCTCCGCCCTCGCCTCATCAAATGCCCCGTTAGCGCTGGCTTCAAGCTCCGCCCATAGCTCAATCTCAACGACAGTACCCATGGCATCAAAGGATGTCTTATACCAGCCGGCATGAACTGAGACTGGGAGCAACATGACTCCACAAAGCACCCTCACAGCGCTGAATGGTCGCCAAAGCGCCAATAAGGCGATAAAACTGAAGAGGAGTCTTGGGTGGATTGTTGATTTTTTCATCAAAAAGGCTCGTCCCGGATGAAGTTCAGGAAACGATCTATAATTTTGAAGTTGTTCACAAAAAAGCAGCGGCGGCTACGCCAGGCAGGGATAAACAGTTGAACCAAGCATCAAAGGCAACGCTGGCCAGCATCGAAAAAGTCTGGGACAAGGCGCTGCATATCAACCTCGATTCACTACGCTACGGCAGTATATGCGAAATCGGCGCCGGGCAGCGTGTCGCCGGTCAATTTTTCAAAGTGGGCGCAGCCGCAGGCACCATTGCAAAAACCATGTCTGCCTACGATATGACGGTGTCTGACGAGATATATGGCAAGGCACCGCGCTATGTTTGTCGCGAGCGCGTTGATCAAATGCTGGATCGCGAGTACAGCTCGCTGCAAGAACGCCTACACGCCGAGCGTGGAGACAGCACCACTTTCTTCACCTACGCAGCAACGATTTCCGCCAAGAGCTATAACGCCAACAACTACTGTCACGGCCATATTGGCCTGCGCTTCCAGCATGAACCGCTTGCCGAGCCCAGCAATATCAACTTGCACGTGCACATGCTGGATGCAACCGCAGACTTGCAGGCCCAGGCACTTGGTATGCTGGGGGTCAACCTGATTTTTGGTGCGCTGTACTTTTGGGATGAACCCAAAGTCGTGATCGAGAAGTTGCTCGAGGAGCTGAGCTCTGAGCGCATCGAAGTCGATTTTATTGAGTTTACCGGCCCTGCGTTCAAGGACGTTGAAAATCGGCTAATGAATCTTCACCTGCTTCGCGCCTGGTGTACCAGAGCAGTACTATTTGATGAGAACGGGAACACGCAGATTCCCGGTGACAGACTGCGCAAGGTTCCCGTGATGACGATCCGTGGCTCGTTCAGACCACCAACCCGCATCGTCAGCGATATGTTCGAATCAGGCACCCGCCTGTTTGCGCAACTGAACAAGCTAGAGCAGGAGAAAGTGCTAACCGTTACCGAGATCACCATGTCTGAGGTGGGCAAGGCTTCGGCAGCATCAGACCAGAACTTCCTGTCGCGCGTCGATTTGCTTTCGACGCTGGGTCACTGCGTATTGGTATCGGATTACTACCGATTCTTCAGGCTGCGAAACTGGATGCGTACGCATAATCAGGAGCCCTTCGCCATCACACTGAGCGTACGCGACGTAGTCAACCTTTTGAATCCCAAATACTACGAGGACCTGGAGGGTGGTCTGCTAGAGGGCATGGGCAAACTATTCCCGGACGACACGCAGGTCTTCGTCTACCCAACCATCATCGAGGGGCAATACACCGCTCTGGAAGACGTACGTCTGCCACCTAACCAGCAGTCCCTGCTAGACCACCTGATTCGCAACAGACTCTTTATCGGTTGCAAAGAGGTCGATCGCAGCAACCTCTACATCAACTCTGCCGAAGTGCACCAGTCGATCAAGGCCCGAACTGACAGCTGGAAGAAAAACGTGGATGAGCGGTTAATCCCTATGATCGAAACGCGAGAGATGTTTACCGCATAATTAAGGAAGGCGGCAATCCCTGCGACAGAACTGTGCGTATGCTACTTAGCAAAACCGATCTATTGGCTTAAAATCGTGCACGTGAAGAGCGTGCAAGTCCACCACTCACATTAGAACCCACACTTCCCAAACTGCAATTCGAGATCGCGCCTTGAAACCATCCAGTGGCGAAAAATTCAAAACGGCTCAGGGCTTTTCTGCGATAAAAGACGGCGTCAATCGCTCTCTCAAGACATCCGAGTCTGAGCCGGCCAATCGAGAAACGCACCGCAAGCCGCCATGGCTGCGCATATCGATGCAGTCTTCTCCTGCTTTTAAGAAAGTTAAGTCCACGGTTGATGAGCACCGTCTTGCGACAGTTTGCGCAGAGAGCCATTGTCCGAATATGAACGAGTGCTGGAGTAACGGCACCGCAACGATAATGGTCATGGGTAGCGTTTGCACGCGCGCTTGCCGGTTCTGCGCGGTCGATACCGGCAACCCAAACGGCTGGCTTGATCCCGAGGAGCCCGCAAACACCGCCAAATCAGTGCAACTGATGAATCTGAAGTATGTGGTCATTACCTCGGTCGACCGGGATGACCTGGCGGACGGCGGAGCGCAGCATTACGCCGATTGCGTCAGCGCTATAAAACACCTCAACCCCGCGACAGCGGTCGAAGCGCTAACACCTGATTTTGACGGCGAACACAGCGCTATTGCAAAGGTCGTTAACTCAGGGCTGGAAGTTTTCGCACAGAACATAGAGACCGTTGAGCGGCTAACCCACCCGGTGAGGGACAATCGAGCCGGCTACCAGAAAACAATGGACGTGCTTGCCTACGCCAAGTCGGTCAGGCCTGACGTGCTCACCAAAAGTAGCATTATGGTTGGCCTTGGCGAAAGCGAGAGCGAAATCAAAAAGACCATGCAAGACCTGCGCGAGCACAAGGTTGATATCCTGACGCTCGGTCAGTATCTGCAGCCAACCCGAAACCATTTACCAGTAGAGCGCTACGTAACGCCAGAACAATTCAATGCGTATCGCGACTGGGGGCTAGCCATGGGCTTTATGGAAGTCGCTTCGGGGCCTCTGGTACGATCCAGCTATCGCGCGGATAAAATTCTCGACAAAAACAATCTGGGACTACCTTCCACGCCTGTATCTGAGTCAGCCGAAGCTAGGGAACCGAAAGACGAATCGATCATTGCTCGTAGTATCTAGCGTGGCTCTCCCCTGAGATTCAGCATCTATAGAGACGCCAGCTCTCTGTCATGTAACAGCCTATAAATTTCTGTCACGACAAACTGACACAGTCGACCGAAACTGCGCCAACCTCTGCATGTTGGCGTAAAATTAAGCCCCCTGTGGGCGTGCTGAACTTGAAATAGCAAGTGGAACACCAGCACGCCTCGCAACACTCTACACATCGATTAACACTGCACCTATGACAACAAGCACCGACGAATCCTCGCCGTTAATGGAATCCATTGCGGCACTGCCGCTTGAACCGACCCGGCAGCTGAATCACCTGCCAGCGGACGCAGGGCTGCCGCTCATTGGTCGCACCTATGATTTCATTAACCACCCTGAGATTTGGGTGGAACAACAAAAAAAGGCCCTGGGATCCGTTTTTCAGACGTCGATGTTCTTCAGGAAAGTCGTTTCCATGTGTGATGCCGATGCGGCTGATCTCATTTTGATGGATAAAGAGCAAAATTTTTCGAGTCGCCTGGGCTGGGCGCGTGTGGGCTTCCTGTTTAGTGGCGGAATTCTTCTAAGAGATTTTCACTCTCACCGTATTCATCGCCGCCCCCTGCAGGCGGCTTTCAAGAGCGCCACTATGAACGCCTATGGCGAACAGCTAAACGCGCTGATCAAGAACGATATTGCCCAGTGGCCGCTCGATAGAACTTTCAAATTTCAACCCGCAGTTAAATCGCTGCTGCTCGACAACGCCGCCTCGCTGTTCTTAGGCGCAGAGCTCGGTGAGGAGTCAAGACAACTCAACAAAGCTTTTGTTGACCTGCTCGATGGCGTCCTGTCTATCGTGCGCAAACAGATTCCCGGCCTGGCGTTCCATCGCAGCATAAAGGGTCGCGAAACCATTGCTGCCTGGCTGGATGAACGCTTCGAAGAACGCTTGAAATCGGATAAGACCGATTTCTTCACGTCCCTCTGCCACGCCTCACAGGACCCTGAACATGCGATGTCAAAGAAGGAGGTCATCGAGCATACCCTGCTGTTACTGTTCGCCGCCCATGACACCACAACCAGTTCACTCAGCAATATTATGTCCATTCTTTGCCAGTATCCCGAGTGGCAAGACAAATTGCGCGAGGAGTGTCTTGCGCTAGACGGGGAAGCGTTGAGCTTCTCCGACATAGGAAAGCTCGAGCAATGTGACCGCGTATTCAAAGAAACCTTGCGCCTTGTGCCGCCAGTATTCTCCATTCCCCGACGCTCAATAAGGGATTTTGAATATAAGGGGCACCGCATTCCCGCCAACACTGCCATCATGCTCCAGGTCTATAGCATCCATCACGACGAGCGATACTGGAGTGATCCATACAAGTTTGATCCGGAGCGATGGAGCCCAGAGCGCAAAGAGTTTAAGAACCACCCCTACCAATATGTCCCCTTTGGTGCCGGCGCTCACAAATGCATTGGTTTTCGATTCGCTGAGATGCAAACCAAGATTTTCTTATACAACTTCTTGCGCCATTATAAAATCTCAACCAAACCCGGCCGTAACACAGCTGTGAAGCAAGTTCCGATTCCACTACCGAAAGATAAACTGCCTGCCAGGATCAGCAAACTCTAGGTCGCGCCTGGCGTCACAGGGCATCCAGCCCCAAACCCGGAGCCGAGGCTTAATAGCTGCTGTTCCGGGCTTTTCTGGAGCCTGCTTCATTGAATCCAGCTCCATGAAATCCCGAGCTGCTAAATCCTGCGCGATTGAAACCGTCGCCATTGAATAGCGAAAGCCTTTTATTCGAGCAGCTGCGATATACTGCGAGCCTGATGTAGGCGCACCGCGCCCACATCAAATGTTGATCAGCTCTTTTGATTACCTCTTTTGATCACATCTCTCAATCATTTGACCGTTGAGTGCTTTTTTGTTTTGAAACTTATCACTATTGCCATTAGCAGTATCGCCCTAGTCTACATACTGCTTGTCATGGCAGTTTTCTTTCTTCAAGAAAAACTGATATTTCCGGGCGACCGCCTTCCAACAGATTTTGCCTTCCGAAAACTACCGGGCTTGGAAGAAAAGACCATCGCTGTCGAGAACGGTTCGCTTAGCGCGTTGCACTTCAGAAACGAAGCGCCCCGCGGGCTGATCTTTTTTCTGCATGGTAATGCCGGCAATCTCGATAGCTGGGTGCCCGACACCGACTTCTATGAGCGCGAGCGGTACGATATGTTTATGATCGACTACCGCGGCTATGGCAAGAGTACGGGGCGCATCCAGAGCCAAAAACAACTCGAAGCCGATGTATTCGCCGCCTGGAAGAGCGTCGCTCCCGAGTATCACGCTAAAGAACTGCCGATCGTGATTTACGGCCGTTCGCTAGGCACCTATCTGGCCACCAATCTCGCGAGCAAGGTCGATGCTGATTTACTGGCGCTGGTCTCGCCCTACACCAGCATTACGGATATGGCCAAACGAACATTCCCCTGGATACCAACACAAGGCTTTCTCAAATACCCGTTAGCAACGCGCGACATTATCAGCCAGATAGAAATCCCCGTTATTCTCTTGCATGGCACAGAGGACAGCCTCATTCCTCCTGCACATGCACACGCCCTGCACGACATAGCGCTGCTTCGCACTCACCCAACGCGCTATACCCCAAGCGAATTCACCCAATTAAAACTCATTGAACACGCAGGCCACGCCGATATCCACGAATTTGCCCAGTATGAAGATGCACTGGCGGCGGCGCTACCGGACAAAGAGCCGCTTTGGTAAAGCCCTAAACTGGAAACAGCTTTCACACGAGAAACTTACTCAAATGCACTTTGGCACTACTAGCAAACGCGTCGAGTGTCCGTACTGCGGGGAGCGCTTCGAGGCCGTGATAGACTGCTCGGAGAGTGAGCAGTCCTACATAGAGGACTGCTGGGTTTGTTGCAGACCCATCTCATTCACGGTTTACATTGATGAGCAAGGCGAAGCCAATGTTTATACGCGCCATGAGAACGAGTGCTAAAAGAATAGCGTCTGCGCTGCGCCCGCATTGCACAAGAGCCATTTTGTCGACTAATACTTTTCTATTTCTTCCCCAACAATAACGTAGCAGACCCAGCCTGAAAACACTGAACCAAAATTCCAGGCCGTTAACAGCGACTTGAATCGCCACGAGGAATCAAGCAAAATCGCCTCGTCAAGTCTGAGTAAGGGACTGAAGGATAAACAGAATAAGACCACAGGGTGCTACTAGAATGATACAGAACTTACTTTACAGGGCGCTGCCGCTAACGCTGTTATTGTTGCCTTACGTTTTGCACGCCACTCTAGAAGATGCCGGATTCTTTTTTAACAAGGAATCCGGCCTTCTGGAGAACATTACCGTGATCCTGCTAGCGATCGCCATCTTTATTACGCTAAAGGGGTTTCAGACCGTAGCGACTAGCGACTGGGCACAACCACTAAAGAAAACATCTCAGGCCTGGCTCATACTCTATTGTCTGGGCTGTATTTATTTTCTCGGCGAAGAAATCAGCTGGGGTCAGCATCTATTTGACTGGGCTACACCGGATAGCTGGGCCGATATCAATGATCAAAACGAGACTAATTTGCACAATACCTACGCCATATTTGATCAGATACCCCGTGCGATTATGACCTTAGGTATTGTCGTCTTCGGATTTTTTTATCCGATTTTCTCAAATCAAAAGCAACCTCAAACAAGCCAAGGTCAACTCGCCCCCC